>JAEZAA010000020.1 GCA_023430625.1 Pseudomonadota bacterium | reverse complement strand
AGGAGGTCAAAGCAAATCCCATGATTGAGTCCGACACCACGCTGGTGGCGCCCCGCGTCATCCTGTTCGACTGGCACGGCACGCTGGTGGACACCCTCGATGCCATGTTCGGCGCCATGGAAGACATGTTGCCGCAACTGGAAGAGCTCGACCTGATTCGCCGCCTGTTGCCGGAGGACCAGTGCAGAACGCCGGAGGATGCCAGGCTGGTGCGCTATATCCGCATCTTTCGCCGACTGCACCCCCGCATTCTGGCCGAGCGGCGGGTGTCGCGGACCGATATTTTCAATGCCATCTTCGGAGCCGACCGCGAGGCCAAGAGCATTGCCCACCGCGCTTACAACCGGTGCTATCGCAAGCACTTCGGCGAGGTGAAGCCGTTTCAGGCCGGGGTTTACGACTATCTGGCGGCATTGCGCCAGCTGGGGATCAAGCTGGGTGTGGCGACCAACCGCAGCCGGGAATTCCTCGATCATGAACTGCGCACGGTGGACGACGGGCGTTGGCAGGATCTGTTCCACACCAGCGTGTGCGCCGACGACGTGACCGACTACAAGCCGGCGCCGGACCTGATTCTGCGCGCGCTGGAGAATCTGGGAGAGAGTGCCGGCCCGCGGGTCTGGTATGTGGGCGACAGCGCGGTGGACATGATTACGGCGAAGAACGCCGGCGTCGCCGCCCTGTTCTACAACGGTGCCCAGTGGGAGCCGGACTGGATCAGGCGGGTGTTGCGGCGCGATCCCGCCCACGCGCCCGATGCGGTGCTGGACAGCTTCGATCAGTTACTGGATCAACTCCAGCTCATCGCCGGGCGAGATCCCGGTGTGTTTGCCGCAGAGCCGGCCGAGGTGCGACCGGCCGCCTATCCGCCACCCGAGCCACCGCCGCCCCGCATCGAAGCCGATTGGCATCCATCAGTGGCCCGCCTGACGCCACCCGGCCTGATCCTGTTCGACTGGCACGCGACCCTGGTGGATACACTGGACGCCATGTACCACGCGGTGGACGACATGCTGCCGGAGTTCGGCAAGCTGGGGCTGATGGATCGTCTGGTGGACCCGGGCAAGAGCAAGACGCCGGAAGATGCCCGCCTGGTGGATTACGTGCGGCGCTATGCCGCCTTGCACCCCAAGATCAAGGCCGACCGCAAGATCTCCCGCACCGACATTTTTGAAGTGCTGTTCGGGGACGATCAAGAAGCCAAGCAGCTCGCTCACCTTCGCTTCAATCACCATTACCGCACTCACTTTGGCACGGTGCAGCCGTTCGAGCCCCGGGTCAGGGATCTGTTGCAGGCACTCAGGCAACTGCCGATCACCCTGGGGGTGATCACCAATCGCGACCGGGAATTCTTCGAGCATGAACTGGCCGCGGTGGACGGCACCGGCTGGGCGCACCTGTTCGACACCAATGTCTGTGGCGACGACACACCTTTGCGCAAGCCGCATCCGGATCAGTTATTGAAGGCAGCGGAAAATCTCTATTACCGCCCCGGACCTAGCGTCTGGTACGTGGGCGACAGCACCACGGATGTGATCTCCGCCAAGCGCGCGGGCATAACCAGCGTGTTCTTCAACGGCGCCCAATGGGATGCACCCTGGCTGCACAAGATCTTTCCGGGAACCGAGCAGCATCCCCACAAGCCGGATGTGGTGGTGAACGACTTTTCGGAGTTCTGGGCGCTGGTGCTGGCCTGTCGGGACAAGGCGGAGTAGGTGAGGGGGACGAGTGAGTTTGGGGCGTCCATGCCCCTCGAAACAGATTCGGCTACAGGATGTCTTCCCGCGCCATCATGACTGGCTTGGCACTGTCGCACTGGGTATGGCTGCCTGGCTCCAGGTAAGGCTGCAGGATGGGCGCCATGCCCTTGAGCACCTGCACCGGCAGCGCCGAGGTGAAGCGGAAGCCGGCGGCTTCGCGGCCAGGGACGAATGCGGTCAGGGTGCCGAAGTGGTTTTCCCCCAGATAGAACACGAAGGTCGCGGTGCGGTTGAGCGCGCGGGAGGCAATGCGTTGGCCGCCGGCACCCAGCGTGACCAGCCGGTTGTCGCCGGTGCCGGTTTTGCCGCCCAGTACCATGGGGCTGCCGTCGGGCAGGCTAAAGCTTCCCAGCATGCGGCGCGCGGTTCCGCTGTTGACCACTTCGGTCAGCGCATCACGCAATGCTGCGGCCACTTCCGGCAGCATCACCTGTTCGCCCTCGATCGGATTACGCACTAAGTCCGCCTCATACGGTGTACCTTCGGCGAAGTGGACCCGGTCGATGCGGATCGTCGGCATGCGCACGCCATTGTTGACGATGATGCCCATCAGTTCCGCCAGGGCGGCCGGGCGGTCGCCGGAGCTGCCAAGGGCGGTGGCCAGTGAGGGCACCAGTTGCTCGAACGGGTAGCCCAGACGCTTCCAGCGGTGGTGAATGTCGAGGAAGGCCTCAATCTCCAGCATGGAGCGGATACGGGAGTCCCGGGCGTTCTTGGCGCGGGTGCGGAATAGCCAGCTGTAGACTTCCTGGCGCTGGGTCTGGCTCGCCTCCGAGGCTTCCCGCAGGGTGGATTCGGGATTGTCGCGCAGGTGCGCCAGCAGCCAGAGTTCCAGCGGGTGTACCCGGGCGATGTAGCTCTGGTCCGGCAGGTTGAAGGCGCCGAGCCCATAGCGCTTATAGAGCAGGGCGACGTAGTTGTCGCTCAGCTTCTCGTTGGGCAGCCGCTCCCGCAGGAACTGACCGAATTCTTCCTGTTCCGCCTCCGGGAACAGGTAACGGTGCACCGCCGCCGCTCGCGGCGCGGTCAGGCGCAGGCCGTCGAGCAGGGTGTCCAGGCGCTGGGCCTGGTCCTTGCCCTGGTATTTGCGCCAGAAGCGATGCAGGAACACCAGGCCTTCCCGGTCGGCAAAGCGGGCCAGGTATTCCTTGCGGCGCGGGTCCTGGTCGTTGCCCAGCAATTCGGCGCTGCTACCCAGGTTCTGGTGCATGCTGTAGCGCACCAGGTCGCGCAGCATGCGCACGAACGGCAGGTTGATGGATTCCCGCAGGGATTCGCGCACCGTGGGCACGCGGCCGTTGTCTTCCGGGCGGAAGTTGTTGAAGGTGTGCATGCCGCCGCCGGTAAAGAAGGACTCCGCCGGGCTCGCCGAGTAAGGGCGCTCCAGCGCTGCCTTCAGGATCCCCGGCAGGCTCTTGTCCTCCGCGGTCAGCAGATAGTTCAGTACCCAGCGGGTCAGCAGGTCCTGGGACTCTGGATCAATCTGGCGCAGCGCCTCTTCCGGTTGGCCGGCATGGCGCTGGTGGATTTCCGCAATGACCTCAAGGTAGGTCGCCAGAACGCGGAGCTTGGCGGTGGAGCCCAGTTCCAGCTTGCTGCCTTCATTGATGTCGAACGGCTGGTCGGTGTTATCGGTCTGCACCCGCACCTGGTTGCCGTCCGACGTGCGCTCGAACAGGGTAAAGCTGTAGCGCAGCTCATCCACCTGACTGGCATTGAGCAGGCGCTCGCCGAACAGGCCGACTTCGCGGGCGAATTCCGGCTCGCGCAGACGCTTGAGGTAGGTGCTCACGGCCTGCTGTAAATCACCCTGCAAGGTGGTGCGGGCGCTCAGGTCAAAGCGGTCGAGATCATAGAGCGACACATCCAGCAGCGTGGCCATGCGGCTGCGGGCCATGTTGATGCCTTTGTTGGATTCCACCGGCTGCACGGCAGGCGTCTTCTTGAAGTCGCGGAACTGGGTTTTCTGGGCCAGCCCGGCATCGCGCAGCTCTGGGCTGATCTGGCCGTACTTGGCCATCAGGCGCAGATAGCTGTCGGTGAGAGAGGCCAGTTCGTCCCGCCCCTGGGCCAGGTAATAAGAGGGGCGGCGGTGGGCGATCATCAGCGCCAGCACCTGGCGCAGGGCCAGGCCCTGCCGGTTCAGGCGATCGGATGCCAGGACGGGAACGACGGCATCGTCAAACAGCGTTTCCTTCTCTTCGTGAGTCTGCGCCAGGGTATCGCGCAGCAGCTCATTGACCTCGGCAAAATCGGCTCCAAACCAGACCCGCAGGCCATCGCCCACACCATGCACTTCCCCGTAGCCAGGTGCGGCCGAGAGCGGCACCGTGTTGAGATAGGCCCGCACCAGTTCCTGCCGTGCCGCGAGGGTCTCGGGGCCGTTGTGGTAGGCCCGCACGCTGGCGGACACCATTTGCTGCAGCTTGTCCTTGACCGACGAGGTCACGCCGTCGGCGGAGTGGCGGTATTTTTCGATCTGGGTGGCGAGCGTGCTGCCGCCCATGCTCGGGCTGTCCACGCCCAGCATCTCCGCCACCTGGAACACGGCGGCCTTGGTGAACCGGCCCCAGTCGACGGCGGGGTTCACGTAGGGGTGCTGGGTATCCAGCAGTTCGCGGTTCTCGATGAACAGCAGTGCCTGCACCATGAGGGGCGGAATGGACTCGAAGCGGTCATAGCCCTGTCTGGGGTAGCTGAAGTCGAACAGTGATTCGGCGCGACAATCCTGCACGCTCAGGCCTGCCAGGGTCTTTTCCCGATAGGGGGGAAAGAATCCACGCTCGCTGTACTCCAGTAGCTCCGGTGAGAAGCGGGCCTGGCGCGCGATCTGGAAATCCCGGGTTTGCAGGCGCTCCAGCAACTGCGGCATACGCACGTAACCCAGCCGCTCGTCGAACGGGCCCTGGGTCGGGTAATGCACGGCGTCACTGGGCCCCTCTGCCAACTCGTAGGTGAGTTTGGCGGCAT
This sequence comes from Pseudomonadota bacterium, assembly GCA_023430625.1. Classification (GTDB taxonomy): domain Bacteria; phylum Pseudomonadota; class Gammaproteobacteria; order Pseudomonadales; family Oleiphilaceae; genus JAEZAA01. The sequence continues at coordinate 285 of JAEZAA010000020.1, read as the reverse complement.
AGCGGGACAGTTCCTGGGCCTGCAGGTTCGAAGTCGTGGCTTCGTGATAGGCGAAGCCGCCGGCACCCGTCATCGCGGCAACAACCAGCGCCAGGCCAATCAGGCGGCGTTTGGATTTTGGGCGTGGTGGGGGCGGGGAGGAGGAGTCCGGTGAGGCGTGTACGGGTTGTTCGAATTCGTTGTGCAAGGCGGTACCCATATGGAACGTCAAATCTCAGAAGGCTTTATAGACGCTTGCCGGGCGAATGCAATCAGGGTTTCTCGCAGGCGCCAGGCGGTGGACCC
>JAEZAA010000010.1 GCA_023430625.1 Pseudomonadota bacterium | reverse complement strand
ACCTATGGCGATGTGGCGCGAGCGGCTGGATTGCCAGGCTTGGCTCGCTTCGTCGGCTATGCCTTGCGCCAACTGTCTGACGACACCAGGATTCCCTGGCACCGGGTCGTCAATAGCCAGGGCCGCGTGGCGTTGGCGCCGGATACTGCCGGCTTTACAGAGCAATGCGCCAGATTGCGGGATGAGGGCATCGGGATTGAGAGCGGCCGCATTAATCTACGTCAATACCGCCACTCTTTTGCTGCGCCTGCGCGGGAGGCGCCCAGTGCGGATGACGCATGATCAGAATCAGCAGGAGCAATGCCGGGATCCCCGCCCCGGCCGTTGCAATGAAAAAGCTGGCATACCCCCAGCTGTCGACCATGACACCGCTGAAGCCGCCGACAAATTTGCCCGGCAACGTCATCAATGAGCTGAACAAGGCGTATTGGGTGGCGGAATAGGCGCTACTGGTCAGGCTGGACAGGTAGGCAATGAAGGCCACCGTGGCGATCCCCGCACCAAGGTTATCCGCACTGATAACCAGCGCCAGCAATAACTCCGTGGGCGTCTGGGTCGCCAGCCAGGCGAACAACAGGTTCGTCCCCCCTGCCAGCACCGCACCAAGCAACAGGATGGGCGGGATGCCATAACGCACCACCAGGACTCCGGCCAATGCGGAGCCGGCGATGGTCATGAAAAAGCCGAAGACCTTGGACACGCTGGCGATCTGCTCAAGGCTGTACCCCATGTCGATATAGAAGGGATTCGCCATCGCCCCCATCATGATATCGCTCAGGCGATACAGGCTGATAAACAATAAAAGCAGCAGCGCGGACCAGCCGTAGCGCTTGAAGAAATCGGCAAAGGGAGCGACCACCGCCCCCACAAACCAGGCGAAGAGCCGCGCCAGCCCCGACGGCAGATGCGCATTGGCGTTTAACGCCCGGGCCGCCTGATCGTCCAACTCCACCGCCGCCGGCCGCCGCCGGGGAGGCTCCTTCACCAGCAACACGGTCAGGATACCCAGCCCCATCAGGGAAGCCATGACCGTATAGGCCAGGCGCCAGCCGCCGAAGTCGGCAATGTAGAGAGCACCCGCGCCCGCCATCAGCAGCGCCAGCCGATAGCCGAACACATAGCAGGCGGACATGGGCGCTTGCAGCGTATCTTCCGCCGCCTCAATCCGGTAAGCATCCACGCTGATATCCTGGGTCGCCGCGGAAAACGCCACCAGCAAGCCAAACCAGGCCATCTGCATGATATCGGCGTGAGGATCGGTCATCGCCATCCCCAGCAGACCGATGGCAACGCCCACCTGTGCTACCAACATCCAGCTGCGGCGCTGCCCCAGCCAACGGGCAAGCCAGCCCAGGCGCAGCCGGTCAACCACCGGCGACCAGAATACCTTGACCGAGTAGGTGATCCCCAACCAGCTGAAAAAACCAATGGTTGCCCGCGAGATGTCTGCCGACGCGAGCCAGGCGCTCAGCGTGGAAAAGACCAGGAGAAATGGCAGGCCGGCGGAAAAACCGAGAAACAGCAGGGCCAACACCCGAGGTTGGGAGTAGACGCGAAAGGATTCTCGCCAGGAAAAGGTAGACGAACGATCAGTCATGCGGCTTTAGACGGCGTAGGGAAAGCGCAACGGTGGTCGCGCCTTCAGAGTAATAGTCGACTGTTCCGGAAAGGCCACAGGAGGGAATCAAGGAACTGTCCAAAAATCAGTCCCGGAAGTTGTTGAACTGCAGCGGCAGCTCGATTTCCTCGGAACCACGCAGCAGCGCAATCGCTTCCTGCAGATCGTCACGCTTCTTGCCTGTCACCCGTACCGAGTCACCTTGAATTGACGCCTGCACCTTGACCTTGGAATCCTTGATGATCTTGACGACCTGTTTGGCGGTGGGCTGATCGATGCCTTGTTTGATGGCAAAGCTGCGCTTGACCTGCTTGCCGGATTTGCTGTCCTTGCTCTCCCCCAACACCCGTTGATCGATTTTGCGCTTGGCCAGCGCCATTTGCAGCATCGGCAACATCTGGTCGATCTGGAACTCCTCCTGGGCGGCCAGCGTGACCTGATCAGTTCCCAGCTCGAAACTCGCCTCGACGCCCCGGAAGTCATACCGCGTTTCCAATTCACGATTGGCCTGGTCCACGGCATTGGTCAGTTCATGCTTGTCGACTTCGGATACGATATCAAAAGATGGCATTAAGGGTACTCTCCTGTTGTTAGTTCAGTCCGCCGGCGGATCGCGCTCCGACCCGGCGGGCCAATGCGCAAAGGCAAAACACATGCTCACCGGCCAGACCGCATCAACCAAAAATTGTCGCACAATTGGCACAAAATCAGGTGGGCGTCTCATTGGCACTTTGAACGCCGGTATATTATAGGGGCCTGCCCGCATCGTCGCTATAAATGCAGCTATACTGAACCAGGCTTGTGGGCCGCCAGCCCTTGATGCGCAAGGACAACTCAGGAAGCAGACCGACCTATATGCCTAATCTCGACCTCCCGATCCTCGTCGTTGACGACGCCAAGTTCAGCAGCACTGTCATTGGCAAAACCCTCAAGAACGCCGGCTATCATGACCTGCGCCTTGCCAATAGCGCGAATGCCGCCTTACGCCTGCTTGAACAGCGGCCGGTCAGCGTCCTGATTGCCGACTGGCTCATGCCGGAGATGGACGGCCTGGAACTCGCATCACGGGTTCGTCAGCTGGATGAATCGGGAAACCACTTCACCTACATCATTCTGCTCACCGCCAAGGAGAGCCAGGACGCCCTGGCGGAAGCCTTCGACCGCGGCGTCGACGATTTTATTTTCAAATCGGAAATGAGCCGCCAGCTGCTGCCCCGGATTTTCGCCGCCGACCGTATTTCCGAGATGCAGAACGCCCTGTTGGCCGCCAACCAGCTGCTCCTGGACAACAACAAGGAGCTGCAGGAGCGTAATATCGTCGATCTGGTCACTGGCGTGGGCAACCAGGCCCTGGCGCGCCAGAAAATGCACGATCATTTACGGCAGACGGAAGCCCGTGGCGGCGCCTGCAGCTATTTGCTCATGGGCATCAAGAACTGGCAGCAGATCAAGCTCCAGTACAGCCCGGCCATCCTGGACGAGATCGCCGTCGGCATTGCACGCAGATTGCGCCACCTATCGCGCCCGTTAGACACCATCTGCCGCATTGCCGATAACCAGTTCGTTATCATCAGCCACTTTGGCAGCATCGATCATTGCACCCTCGGGTGCTATCGCCGGATTCAGGACGGCATCAACCTGAAGGCATTCAAAACCACGGCGGGCTTTATCTCCGTGCAAGCCAGTACCAGTGTGCTTGCAATCCCCCATTCCACGCCGATGCCGACCACCAAGCACATTGATCAGGCCGCACACCGTTATCTGCACTACGCGTTCGAGACCGGAACCATGGTGATCAAGCGCTGGCAGGAAGTCGTCCAGGAGCAGGCCGAGTATTAAGAGCCCGATGCGGCGCACCGTTAGTCGCCGCCCGGTAAACGCAAGATCACATAGCCGTAACACTGCACTACATAGCCAGACCGAACATAACAAAGCATTACGCAATATCCACTGAAGCAGTGAAGGCGATCGCGGTACTCTAGCTTCGTGGATTTAAGTAGTATCTGCCCAAAAGGAACGGAAGATTTAGTTGTACTTCCGTTCTCACTGGCTCCCCTATTTCAGTTCACGCCCTTTCATTTCATGCTTGTTTTTAAGCGCGGGGTGGCTGTGTCGCAGCCATCCGTTTGTTTTTTCTCCCGCTCTTGCCATCTCCCCTTTTGATTTCGATAACACCAAGACCGGCTTACGGACTTGCTGCGAAAGATTACAAATCATCACGTCGATTTACCCTAAACCAACGGACGCAACGGCCCACTACGCCTAGACTTGTAATTGTGGAATCGAGCAGTATCCCGCTGGGAACGGAGGATCGAGCAGTACCTCCCTTCTCTTTCAAGCGTGAGAGTCCACAACGAATTTAGCCTTTGTTATTTCTCCTGTTGCTTAATCCTCGTAGTCATTGTTGTAATTAGGGTGGCCATTGTGTCACCCATTTTATTTTCTGCCTCCCGACTTTCCTCACCCGCACTCCCCTGACGTACCTGAAGCGAGCCTGCGGTAGACGCACCAGCCCCTCCAGCCTACCTTGTTGTGTATCCGTAGCCCGCCATCAGGGAGCCCGCCATGAGCAAGACGCCGACCAAGCCCCGCACCCGGAGTAACCAAGCGGCAGATTCCGGCAAGCCGACAACACCGAACGGCGGGATGCGCACAGAGGTAGACAGCCTGGGGCCGGTGGAGATACCTGAATCGGCACTCTGGGGAGCCCAGACCCAGCGCGCATTGCAGAACTTTCCCGTCAGCGGCTGGTGCCTGCCGCCGCCTTTTATCCGCGCCGTTGTGCTCATCAAGCAGTGTGCCGCGCAGGTCAATGCCGAGCTTGGCCTTCTTCAGCCAAATCAAGCCGACGCCATCGTGAAGGCCGCCGATGCGGTCCTGGCGGGGCAGTACGCCAACCAGTTTCCGGTGGATGTCTTTCAGACTGGCTCTGGCACCAGCACCAATATGAACGTCAATGAGGTACTGGCTCATCTGGCCTCGCGCTTCAGCCAGAGCAGCATTCACGCCAATGATCACGTGAACCTGGGCCAAAGCAGCAATGACGTGATTCCAACGGCCATTCATGTCAGCGCAGCCCAGCAGATTCACCACCGCCTGATACCGGCGCTACATCATCTGCGTGCGACCATTGATCAACGCGCGCGGGAGTTTACCGAAGTGGTCAAGACCGGACGCACCCATTTGATGGATGCCATGCCGATCCGGCTCGACCAGGAGCTGGAAGCCTGGTCCGCCCAGATCCGTAAAAGCGAGGAACGCATCCAGGACAGCCTCAAGCGGCTTTGTTTCATTGCCCAGGGCGGCACAGCGGTGGGAACCGGGGTCAACAGCCACCCGCAGTTTGCGGTCAAAATCGCGGCCCGCCTTTCCGCCCTGACCGGCCTCACCTTTCACCCCAATCATTCCTTCTTCGAGAGCCTGAGTTCCCAGGATACGGCGGTCGAAGTCTCGGGACAGCTGCGCGCACTGGCGGTCGCCCTCATGAAGATCTCCAACGATCTACGCTGGATGAACAGCGGACCCATCGCCGGGCTGGGCGAGATCGCCCTCCCCGCGCTCCAGCCTGGCAGCAGCATCATGCCGGGCAAGGTGAATCCGGTCATTCCCGAGTCGGTTGCCATGGTGGCGGCCCAGGTGATGGGCTACGACCAGACCATCGCCATTGCCGGCGCCTCGGGGAATTTTCAACTGAACGTGATGCTGCCATTGATCGCCTACAACCTGCTGCAGAGCATCCATCTGCTCAGCCAAAGCACCCGCCTGCTGGCGGATTACGCCATTAGCGGATTTAGCCTGCAGCGGGATCGGGTCCAGGCACACCTGCGCCGCAACCCGATTCTGGTGACCGCGCTGAACCCGATCATCGGGTACGAGAAGGCAGCCAGCATCGCCAAGACCGCGTACAAGGATGGTCGGGATGTGATTGATGTGGCAGAAGAGATGACGGACCTGAGCCGGGCCGAGCTGGAAAAACTGCTCGACCCGATGCAACTGACCCACGGCGGGATCCAGGCCAAAAACTGACGCGCGACGCCCCTGAAGTGCTTACTTCACCGCCTTCAACTTGGCATCGATGGCTTCTGACGGGTTGAGCAACTCAGCCTTGTCGAAGTCAGCCGTTTTGCCTTTCAGGATATTCATGAACACATCCTTGTTCTTGGCGATGAACAAACCGAACTCTTCGGCCTGCTCCTCAGACACACCCTTCATGCAATGCTGCACGGAGTCGGTAATGACTTCCGCGATTTCCAGCATCTTGTCGTATTCATCGGCCGCTTTGCGGTCGGTAAAGGTCGGGCCATTCGGATCGCGATCAGACATATAAATGGTCACCACAGCCATGGGAAGCTCCTAGTTGCTGTATTTTTATACAGCATAGCAATCCTCTTGCACAATCGCCAACGGATTTTTGCTGGCTGTCGACGATTATTGGGACGCGTACGTCTGCTTCAGGTAGCGCAGGATATCCGCCGACTCGAAAATCTCGGAACTGGTGTTTGGGTCCACCAAAAACGGAACCTGGACCCTGCCATAGCGTTTGAGAAAGGCCTCCCGCTTACTGTTGGGCAATGGCTGATAAGGCCCCCGGTGCAGCCGAAAGGTGGCCGGCCCCATGTCCGCCGTCTGTTGCTTGCTGAGATTGACCAACTGGTAAGGCAACTCGAGCTCACAGAGTAGCTCGCGAACCGGACGCGAATAAGGGCTGGACTCAAAACTGTAGAGCGTCAGGGCCTGTGCCGCAGCCTTTGAGGCGCGCGCCTTGACGCCGGCGCCCAGGCGTAATCCCGTTGCCAACTGCGACAACAGCAAGTTGCGGCGGCTGGCCGCCAGCTGCGCGGGTGCGGCACGGCCCCGGTACTGGCGAAACAGGTAATCGACGATGGCCTGGGCGCCGCTGAGCCTGGTGTTGGTTTCCGGATCATACAGAAACGGCACCTGACTTTGCCCGGACAACTCCCGCAGGCGTTCAAGATGACGCGATCCACCGTCCGGGCAGGGAAAAATCATGGCATCCAGGTTCAGTTCCGTCAGCGCTTCCCGCACCAGGCGGCACTCGGGCGCGCCTTCTCGATCATAGAGCTCGGGCAGTTGGGCAGGTTGAACGAGGTTGTGACGGCCGACGGTGCCACGCCAGCCACGCAGGGTGGACGCCAGCGTGGCGCTGAGAAGATCCAGGGTTCTGAACATGAGGCGGTCCTTTTGCCGAGTGGAGAGAGGTGCGCCACCACAACCGGGCAAAATGCCAGGCCGGCGCGTGCAACAGGCCGCACGATAAAGCTTTAAATCGCCTGCTGTCCAGAGCCTCCAGCCTCAATGCCTTTCAACGCCTTCATCTGGTAAAGCCGTTGATCCGCGACCCTGAGAATTTCCTGCAGGGTCCACTCCCGCAAGTCGTCGGTGGCCGCGACACCGTAACTGAGACGAACCGGAACCGGTACGTCCTGATACACCAAGGGCGTGTCGCGCAGCATCTCGCGGGCCCGCGCGGCAAAGATCTCCGCCCCTGGCGCGTCTGATTGGGCAGCAGGAGCACAAATTCATCACCAGCGAAGCGAAACAAGGTATCGCTGCGCCGGATCAATCCGCTCAGGCGGTCTGCCACATGCCGCAGGTAATGATCGCCACAATCGTGTCCATAGGTGTCATTGACCCGCTTGAAATCGTCGCAATCAAGAAACACCAGCGACAAGGGCAACTGGTGACGCCGTGCCCGGCTAAGTTCCTGCACCAGGGTTTCCTCCATTTCGCGACGGTTGCGCAACAGCGTCAAACTGTCGCGAGTCGCCAGAAAATGCACCTGCTCCTGTGCTGACACCGATGCCAGACAGAGCGATGCCTTGACCGCCAACTGATGCAAAAAGAAACTTTCTTTATCCGGCTGATAGCGTTCGGGCGACACCGATCCGAGATTCAGGCTCCCCAGAAGCTTGCCTTCTCTGACCAGTGGCAAAATCGCCAAAGAGCCTAGCTCCCTTCGCACAGTGGGCGGCACCAGGGGCCAGTAGCGGGACAGTCGCTCGTTGGCGAGAATGGGTTCCCGGCTGCTTTGGGTCAGGCTGTGGTAATCCAGGGCGGAGATGCGGACCGGCAGATTGCGATCGTCCTGATCGGCTTCCAGGGCAAGCGCATCGAAGATGGGTTGATTGGCCAGCGCATTGGTCAAGGTTAACCAGACATGCTCAACCTGAAAGGTGTCCCGCACCAATTGAGGCAGACGCTCGAAATAGGCACAGAGACGCGTGACGTTGAGGATCTGAACCTCAATGTCGAATAACTTGCGCGCAATCTCCTCATTCCTGCGAACGCGCTCGACCAGTTCCACAATCGTTTGCATGCAGATGTACTGAGACCTTTATTAACCCTGAAAGCCATGCCCCGGAAGGACATTCCATGAAGAGTAGCAGGTTATGGCCATTCTTCCTGCCCGGCCCACTAAGTTTTTGTGCCGAAAGGGGTTGACGCGCCATCAAGGGGCCATTAATATACGCGCCATGTTGATGCGGGGTGGAGCAGCCTGGTAGCTCGTCGGGCTCATAACCCGAAGGTCGTTGGTTCAAATCCAGCCCCCGCTACCAATTAGAACAAGCACTTAGGCCAGGTCGAGAGACTTGGCCTTTTTGCTTTCTGGGGTTCTTGTAAGCACTTTGTAAGCAGATTCAAGAAACGTCGATCAATTCACGATCCTTGCACCCCTGGCGCCTCCCGCCACTTCACGCCCTGCTGATCCTGTTCTAACCCTGTTCGTCGAACAATCGCAGAGCGCCCGGCAGTGAACCAGCTTCACCACCTAGTGAACCTCTCGCACTACCCTAGTGAATGTCATTCACCACCCCCCCGATCCTGGCGTCAGACAAGCGCCGAACCTTTCCGGGCCTGTACCGATTTTATCGGAACCTGCACCAGACACGGATAAGCAGTCCCAAAAGCGGGACCAGTACCAATATTGGGACCAGTACCAAAAACGGGACCGCTTCACTGTGTCGGCATTCAGCACATTGTGTTCAATTTCAGCACAGAGTGTTCAAGTTCGGCACACCGAACGCGAGTTGCGGACAGTGAGCACAATTTCTATTCACTGAGCACAAGTTGAAGACGGCGGGTTCAAGCTCGGCACGATGTCCCGTAATACGAGATAACGTCTCGTGAATCAGGACAGTGACTCGAAAGTCGGGACAGATTGCGCTCAGGTGAGGCGGGGTCCCTAGAAGGTCGGCAGGTGTGCGGGTACGTGGAATCGCGGAAACTGGCTATGTATGGCCCGCTCTTGTGCCCCGCTTCCGCTTCCTACCCGTTCACTCTGAGCGGGTGGCGACTGACGAGACGATAGAGCGGGAGCGAATTAGCCGAAGGCAAGGCCCGCACTAGACGCTCCGTGGTCGTTTGCTGGCGGTGAATCAGGGCTAGGGCTAACGGGGTTGGGCCGTGGGCAGTATGTAGCGAGAAAGCGCGCTTCCACGTACCCGCAACGGGTACTTGATTCCAGGGTCCCCGGACCTATCCAGGGTGAAGGGTTTCAGATGTGGCGGTGGTGGGCAGGGTAGCGCCATCCTTGGCACTGGTTGTTAGGCTAGGCGACATGCCAGCGGGGACAGTGACGGGCTCATCAACTTGGCAACGGTCATCAACTGCCCGCGCCGGTCGACGACGTACTTACTCGGCTTTGTCATTGATCGCCTCCAGTGCTTTCATAACTTCGTCATAGCCTGCCGGTGCCTTGGCCGCCATGCTGCGTCCGGTAAGGTCTGCAAGATCAGGGTTGAAGCGCTGAACGCTCAGGTTGCGGAAGGAGTAGCTATGCTGGCGCACAGCATCAGTACCCTGAATTAGTGAACCTATCGCTTCCAACTGTTGCGTCAGATCGTCCCATACGGTGGCGCACACATAGCGGGCGGCAATCATGGCCCGGTCTCGTGCGGCCTCTGCTGCTTCCCTGGCGTCCTTTGCACTCTGGCGCAGGGTGGCGGCTTCATGCTCAAGTGCGGCAATCACAGCGCCTTGGTTATCCGCCAGACGATCAGCGTTAGACACATCAGCGCGTGCCGCCTCTAGTGCCTTCTCTGCTGCCGTGATCTTCTTTTGCTGACCATCTCCAATAGCTTCGGCCAGTTGAGCAAGCGCCTTGCTCTCTGCTGCCTTGGTCTTCTCCTGCTCGGCTTCGGTCTGGCTCCGCAATTCCCCTACCTTCTGCTCGACGAATTGAACGCGCTTACTCAGGCCGTCAGCCGTCCGTAGGCTCTGCTTATAATCGGCGTCAGCCTGCTTTAGATCCTCGCCAGCGTTAGCCGTTGCCTCTTGATACCGGGTACGCTGCTCCAGCGTCCGGCGCAGGTCGCGCAATTCGGAATTGATACGGTCGATTGCATCAGCCGCAGAAGACACCACCATGCGAGACTCTGCTCCGGGTGAGCTTGACCCTAGATAGCCCTTATAGCTTTCTTCGTGCCTGGCCAGCTCTGCCCGTGCTTCTTTCATTCGCTGCTCGTGCTCTGCAAGTTCGACCTCCAGGGCTTTAATCTGGTCCGCGTCGGAAGTTTGGGCGGTCATGTTCAATTCAAGTGCTGCGTTTGTCATGGTCTGGTCTCTCTTTGTTGAATCTGGATTGTGTTGTCGTGGTTGTTGGGTGGGCCAATTTTGCCCCGCCGTGCTGTTTTGCTCTGTTTTGGCTATGTGAGCGCTCCTTTAATTAACCCTATGGGTATGGCTATATATAAGACTCTCCACTGTGGGACTGGTCGAAGGTCGAAAACCCCCGTTTACTACTCCACTGTGGGACTGGTCGGGCCTGTTTCGGTGGTCATCAGTCCCACTGTGGTACTGGTAAGCCGTTATCAGTCCCACTGTGGAGAGCTAAGTTTTTTATCAAGCGGCCTCCTTCAATGGCTTTCGAGTGGGTTTGTGCTTCCAGCTTTCGGGCGCTTGGCACCAGTAACTGAGTGGAACCGGGCCAGGCTTAACACCATCGTCGTACTCAATTCCGCAGTCGTGGATCTCAAGCCAGGTAATCGCGACCAGCGTTGGTTTCCCTTTCTGCTTCCATCCCTGGCGGGTGACGACCACAAAGCCCTTAGCCTCAAGACTGGCGAACGTGCGGTATAACGTCCCCTTTGCCCATCCCCGTTCCTTCATCAGTGCGTAGGTCGGTGAAAGCATCCCGTTGTTCCTGCCGTTGTACTGGGTCAACAGATCAATCATGAACTTCACCTCATGAGCTGATAGCGCGGCAAAAGGGGTGCTCTTAGCAATCCGATATGGAATGCCGATAAAGCGTTCCTTCGCCTCTCGATGCTTGGCGCGGGCCATCCTTAGCCCTCCTGGCGCCGTACAGCGCTTTTTGCCCAATACCGCACCCATTGCAGCACTGCGGAGCAATTACGCATTACAGCGCCTCTTAGGGGCGTTCTACGCATTACGCCGCCTCCTGCATCTCTTCCCGAAGGACCAGACGCCACTGGTGGACGTGCGTGTCTTCGCCGTAGCGATTCTTGAGCCACTTCGGTGGTTTATGGCAGTGAAGGAAAAGCCCGTAGTGCGGTAGGACTTCGTGATTCAGCTCCCATGCCCTGGCAGGCGGAAACCCAATCCCGCAGTTCATGGCAATCTCGTGCGTGAAGCAGTCCGGGTGCTCGTGGATGTATTGCAGCAACCGATATTGCTGTGGGGCGGTGATTCGGGGCAGCGCTCGTGCTAACCGATCCTGAATGATCTTGTTATACTGGCGCTGCATTTCCTCTTGGCGGCTGCTCTTCTGGGTGGCCGTTTCTTTTTTCATCGTCAGCGCTCCCTTATCCGACTTTCCGCAGATCAAGCAAACGCTCGACAGAATCGGCAGGCCAAAGCAGGCGACCGTTCGGAAGTTTGGTGGGAGTCAAGCCGAAGTAATGCCCGGTGCGGCACACGCGAGAGCGGATTGAATTAGCTTTTAAGCCAAGTTCTATTGCGAGGGTTTCAGTAGTCTTTGCGGTTTGCATCCAGATAACTCCAGTCTATTGGAATCACGGCTTTCGTATTGATTGCCGCTCTGGATGCAACTATCTATTTTGTGGGTGGGTGACACCGAAGTTCGTCACCCATTACGTTTTTATATCAGTCGTTTTGCTGCGTTCGCCAGCGGGAGCGAAGCCCTTCCGCGCTAGTGCCCCCGAGCTGGCCCGAGACGCGCTTCGCGAGTTCACGCAAGCTCAAGTGCGGGTTCTTTGATTTGAGATCGTCCCTTAGCCGGTCCTCTTCTTCCCATATTGGGGCCGATTCATGCTTTCGAGTTTCACCGCTCTCTTTGCCCCACTTCCGATTTAAGGTAATGCGCCTGTCTCCGACTCGCAAAGGATGCTCCAATAGGTTCGCCGTGATGTCGCCATAAATCAGCCCAACATTCAGCGCGGCTATGGTGGAGTTTTCTATATCACCGTCCGAAACAAATCGGCGGCAATCTTTAATTTCATCCATAGCCCTATGACAATCAGACGCAACCGAACTAGATAAGTTTTCCGCCTGAATTATCGCCTGGCAGTATTGTTCGATCCGGTTTAGGTAGTCATTCAGCGTTGGCTTTCTCAGCATTGCCTTAAGCGCGTGCGTAGCCTCGTCGGTCGCCTCATTAGCTCCTACGGTTACGCGCGTCTTGGTAATGATCCCATGCTCTACTTTGGTCTTCCGAACCATTAGCGCCTCCTCTTGCGCTGACCTCATTAGGAACCAAGCCAGGCCGGTGAGGTTCCGGCCTTTCGGGAGCTACCCTAGGCTTGGCAAAACGGTTAGCGGTATCGGGTACAGATTGCCCCGTAGGCGTCCGGCTCACTGCGCCTGTATCGCGCCAACGCTTTGATAAGTTGGTAACGGCTATGGAGAGCCGGGGACAGCCAATCCATTAACAAGGTGCCGCCGCCTAGCTTGGGTCTGTCGATTACTACGCGGTAGGTCTTCTTGAAGCGTCTCGCGTTACTCATGGCTGCTGTCCTTCAGTTTGTACAACAGCTCGTGAATGCCCTCGATAGCTTGCCCGACAGAATCACCCAGCAGATGAACCGCGTACCCCATGCCATTGATACGGCTACAATGCCCCTCGGCATCTTCGGCAATGGTGTGCCCGATAGCCCGCAGTGCGTCCGCCGCTTCCATGATTGAATCTGCATTTGAGAGTAAAAACTCTGCCCGCTCTGAGAGAGTTTGATTTCTAATGGTAAGATGCTCGATAGCCATGTTTCACCTTTCTGGTAGGTGGTTTGTGGTTAGCGGCTGGCGGTGGGCTAACACCGCCGTCCGCGCTACTGCTCCACTCAGGCTAGACCATTTTCTTAAGTGCGCACTCCATTGCCGACTACGGTTGGTTCCGCAGCCTTCTAGCGCATCGTTTCGCGGGTTTCTTTGGTGGTTCCTATGATGCTTTGGTGCTGACCAGCTTCAAGCCCGGTGCCGCTTGTTCGGCGTCAAACTCAATGCCGGCTTGCTCCAGCATCCAGGCTTCTATCTTCTCGTGCCACATCCGCAGCAGATCCAGCGGGCGCACCCTGTAATGCTTCTCAGCCGTCGCGCTGGGCTTGTGCCCCATGATTTGCGCCACGACTCCGGCAGGCACCTCTACCCACTCGCACAGTGAGCCGAAGGAGCGGCGTAGGCCGTGAATGGTTAGGTCCTCGATACCGGCAACAGCCACGGCGCGATTATGGGCAATGCGCGGCTCTTGAATGTATCCAGTTTTGGCGGTTGGACTGCTGAACACCCACTGATTACGGCGCGGGAGCGCCTCCAGGAGCTGGGCAAGGTATGGAGTAAGTGGAATCGTCCGGTTGTCTTCAACCTTGTCCGCTATCGTCATCGACCGCCATCGGAAGTCAACGTCGGACCACTTGAGCCTGGCCAGCTCTTCACGTCTCGCACCAGACAGTAGCAGCCCTTGGAGATAAGCGCTTAATACTGGGTTCTGCATTTCGCGGACGGCGGCAAACCATCCGGCAAGCTGTTCACGCTGCAAGCAATCCTTCTTTGATTTCTTCTCTGGCAGGTGGTCGCGTACCTTCTTCTCGTCACAGCAATCAGCGCGAACAATTTCGGCGTACTCAGGATGAACGGCGCACCACTTGATGAAGGTTCGGAAGTAGCCATAGGCCAGACGTGTCTGGGCAGCGCGTTTTTCTGATTCAGTCGTCAGCCAATCGGCCATAACATCGGCGGTCACATCGGCAAGCCGTTTGCTCATAAGCGGAGCCAGCGGGCCGGGTGTGGTGAGCTTCTTGCCGCGCTTGGGTTTTTCCCCGCCAGGACGAGCGGCGTTGATATGGTCCGTGCGGTGGCGGTCGCCCCATCGTGGGTGCGGTACTTCCATGTAAGCGTCCCATGCGGCTTGAACCAGCAACGAACGCGCAACCTCTTGCCGGGTGGCTTCCTGGCGCTTGGCTTCCTGCTCCGCTCGTTTACGGCGGTCCTGCTCTATCCGGTCGGCTTTCTCCTGGCGCGGGTCTATCCCCTGATCTACCAGCGATTGAAGGCGGCGTGCTTCGTTGCGGGCACCATCCAGCAACCAAGCGCGACAGTCGCCTATCGTGGCCCGAATCGTTTTGCCGGCCAGACGGGTCTGAAAAATGTAAGCCTTGCCGCCAGCGGTTGCGCGAACACCTAAACCGGGCGCGGTGGAGTCCCACAAGAAAGCCTGTGGTTTGTCCTCTGGACAGGAAAAATCAGCGATTCTTGTAACCGTTAAATTGACCTTTGCCATGTGCCGTCCTGCTTACACGGATGAAATTTGTAAGCACTATGTAAGCAAATTGGGTCAATATCAAGCAATATCTATCAACAGATAGACTGATCATAATTCAGCCTATATTCACTCTATATATTGATTTATATGGATATTAAGGAATAGGTGACGAGGCAATCAACATCAATAAATGGCGTTTTGTTCGGACTCATAACCCGAAGGTCGTTGGTTCAAATCCAGCCCCCGCTACCAATTTAGAAAAAGCCGGTTAGGAAACTAACTGGCTTTTTTGCTTTCTACAGTTCGCATTTTCCTACCCCTTCCTTGCCGCCGTTAACTATTTCTCTCCTCGACGGCATCAATGCGCTCCAATGGCTGCGCGAAGTCACCTAGGTTTTAGGTCAAGCACTCCGGTCAGTCTCGCGCAACTCAAAGCAGATAGATCAGCAATGAAGGCGTCTTCGCTACAAATAGCTGAGCCACCAGGCCTTATGGGTTCGCTTGTAATTGGCAAACCAACGACAGGGCCAGTACAACAG
>JAEZAA010000202.1 GCA_023430625.1 Pseudomonadota bacterium | reverse complement strand
CACCGGGATCGCGTAGGCGGGCAGGTTGTCCTTGAGGTGCCGGAACAGGCGGTCGATGTCGAGGCCCTTGCGCCGGTCGGTCGGGACCACTGTGGCCATGCCGGCCTTGCCGTTGGTGTGGGGAATTTCCACGCCATAGACAATGGCTTCCTCGACCTCGGGCATCTCGTCGAAGATGTTTTCCACCTCGGTGGTGGACACGTTCTCGCCTTTCCAGCGATAGGTGTCGCCCATGCGGTCGACGAACTGGAGGTGGCGCCAGCCGATTTCCTTCAACACATCGCCGGTGTTGAACCACTGGTCGTTGTTACGGAATACGTTGCGCAGGATGACCTTTTCCGTGGCTTCCTTTTGGGTATAACCCTCGAACGACCATTTCTTGTTGATCTTGCCGATCAATAGGCCCGGCTCGCCTTTCTGGACCCGCTCCATCCGGCCCTTGGCATTACGGATGGGGTCGCGGGTGCCTTCATGGTATTTCACCAGGGCGAACGGCGCGGTGGAGAAGCCGACGGTGTTGTCGATGTTGAGCAGGTTGCTGAAGCCGATATTGCCTTCCGAGGAGGCGTAGAGTTCAGCCACCTGTTCGATGCCGAAGCGCTCCTTGAACGGCTTCCAGATGGATGGGCGCAAGCCGTTGCCGACCATCTTACGCAGGCTGTGATTGCGCTCGGCCAACTGCGGTGGCTGGTTCAGCAGGTAGCGGCACAATTCGCCCACATAGCCAAAACAGGTGGCGCGGTATTTATGCACATCCGGCCAGAACTCGGAGGCGGAGAAGCGCCGGCGCAGGGCCAGGGTGGACGAGCCGGCCAATGCCGCGCCCCAGCACACCAACAGGGCGGTGGCGTGGTAAAAGGGCAACGTCACGTAGATAACGTCTTCCGGCTTCATGTTGAGCGCGATCAGGCCAAAGCTGCCGTAGGCCTTGAACCATTTCTTGTGGTTGATCGGCGTCGCCTTGGGCAAACCGGTGGTGCCGGACGTGAACAGGTACATGGCGGTGTCGCCCAGCTGTACCGGTTCACTGAGAATGGGGTTGGAGGAGGGGTATTTGGCGATGTTGTCCGCCAGGTTCACGTAGCCCTGGGGCGCTGTGCCCGGATCGACCAGGGTATTGGTGTCGGCGAGATAGAGAAAACTGCGGGCGTTGTCGACCTGGAGCTGGTCTTTCACCGTAGCAAAGTTCTCTAGTAACTCTTCGCCGACCACGAACATCTTGGGGCCGGTGATCGCAATGCTGTGCTCCAGCACCTTGCCCTTCTGGGAGGTGTTGAGCATGGCCGCGGCAGCACCCAGCTTGTTGATCCCGATCAGCGTCGCCAGCAGCTCTGGGCGATTCTCCACGTAGAGCGCGACCACATCGCCCGGCCCGATGCCCTGGGCGCGGAAAAAATGGGCAATGCGGTTGGTCCATTCATTGAACTCGCGATAGCTGATGCGCACGTCCTGATAGAGGATGGCGGCATGCTCGCTCTGGGCGTCGGCAATCTCTTCGATTTTCTTGCCGATCGACAGCGGCTTGGCCGCGTTCTTGATGGAGTAGTAATAGTAGCCCTTGGCGATCGAGGGCAGTCTCGTCAGCAGGTTGGGTACCTGCTTGAACACATCTTTGGCGGTTACGGCATCGGTGGTCATGGTCGTGTAAATCCCATCCGTACTTGCATTCTTGTTGTACTGCTCGGTCTTGTCGTACCGATCAGTCTTGTTGCAGCGATCCTGCCGGCGCGGTGTCAACGGCGGATCCTAGGCAACTGGAAAAGTGTCAATTCGGCACCGAAACAGCGGTATTGGGTGCAGTACATCCTGACGCGTGGCGCGAGTGTATCCGAGGCTCTGGCTACGGGCATTGACGATCAAGACAGTCATTGTGGAAATTTCGGCCAGTCGGCGCTGGCCGCAGTGGCCGTGGCATGCGGGGGCAAGGGTCGGACAAAGCCTGATCCGATGAATAAAATTTGAAGCCAAGGTGCCGCTACCGGACTTGCGCAATTGGCTCGCTAGCGGCGCGCGCATGACTCAGGCATGGATGCGTCGCGATGAACTGCAACGTTTTCTTGGTGGATGATCACAATCTGGTACGGGTGGCCCTGCGCGGCTTGCTGGAGCGGATTGAGGGGGTTCGGGTCATCGGCGAGGCCGAGGACGGGCGGGCGGCGGTCGAGCAGGCCCTGCGCCTAAACCCGGATCTGGTGTTGCTGGATGTCGATCTGCCGGGGCTGAACGGCATCGAGGTGCTGATCCAGCTGAAGCGAAACCGGCCGGAGCTGCGGATCATGATGCTGTCCATGTATGACAATCAGGAAACGGTGATCGAGGCCTTGCGTGCCGGCGCCTGTGGTTATCTGCTCAAGGGCGCGCAGGCGGTTGAACTGGAGCTGGCGTTGGGGGCGGCCATGCGGGGCGAGCGCTATCTCAGTCCGCAGATTTCCAAGCCGGTGCTGGATCGTCTGCTGAACCCGGTGCCGGACGAGGTGGTCGTCGAGGCGGCCAGCCTCACCCAGCGCCAGACCCAGATCCTGGCCCTGATCGCCCAGGGGCGGGCGGCCAAGGAGATCGCGTTCGAGTTGAGCCTGAGCGTGAAAACCGTGGAGTCGCACCGGGCCCAGATCATGCGCCGCCTGGATATCCATGACGTGGCGGGGCTGGTGCTTTATGCCGTGCGCCAGGGGTTGATTCCGCTGGAGGACAGTTGTTCCCGGCGTCCGCCACGTTCCAGATTCGCGGTATCGACGTAAGCAGCCGTCCGATGTAAGCAGCAAGCCGAAATCAACAATAAGAATGAGCTTGGAGGGCATTGCCATGGTCCTAGCAAAGACCTGGTCCCTGCGGACACGCGTCATCGTGCTGGTGTTGGTCATCATCCTGGCGGTGCTGTTGTTTCTGGCTGGGCGCAACACCAGCTGGGCCGGTGCGCTGCTGGGCGTGCCACTGGCTGGGATTGGGCTGGCGCTGTTGTGGCGCACCCTCAAGCCCTATGACGCAGTGGCGCAGCAACTGACGGGCATGGTTGCCGGCCGTCACCCGATCCGGGCGGCTGCGGGCATTGGGGACGATCCGGGCGGCAGCGACGGGGTCGCGCGGCAACTGACGGAAGTGCGCCTGGAGCTGCATGAGCTGCGTGGCGAGTCCGAGCGCTATCGGCACCAATACCGCGATCTGCTTGAGCGGATGCCGCTGGCGGTGCTGTCGCTGGATGCGCAACAGCGGGTGGTCTATGCCAATCCGCAGTTTGAGGCGCTGACCGGCTGGACCGGCACCGGGCTGCATGGCCAGCACTGGAACCAGATCCTGCTGCCGGAGGATCGCTCCCTGATGGCCCTGTACTGGCAAGACCTGTTGGCCGGCGGCGGTGGACATCGGGGGATTCGCCTGCGGCGCCACAACGGGCAGGCCTGCTGGGTGGAGGTCCGCCTCTGCCCCTTGGGGAATCCCCGTGGCGAGGCCGGCTTTCTGGTGATTCTGCAGGATCTGACGGTCCAGAAGCAGGCCCTGGACCTGTTGCACCTGGAGCGGCGCAAGGCCATGGCGGTACTGGAAAACGTGGCCGATGCGGTATTTCTGGCGGATGAGGCGGATTTCCTGCTGTTTCTGAACCAGAGTGCCCAGCGCCTGCTGGGGCAGGCGGCGGAGACCTTGGTGGGACAACCCCTGGCCCGGCTCCTGCGGCTGCAGGACGATGCCGGTTCCGGCGCGGCAGTGGCCGCCATTGGCGAGCAGGGGCAGGGTTATCTGCTGGAAACCGCCGATGGTCGACAGGTGTCCGTGCGCCTGCGGATGATCCCGGTGCGGGATGAGGAAGCCGGCACCGGCTATCGGATTTACATGCTGCGTCCCCTGCGTGCCGCGCACTGAGGAGGTTCTATGGGTTTTCTAGCCAATGGACAATGGGTGGACCAGTGGTATGACACGGACGCCACCGGGGGCGAGTTCAAACGGGAGTCGGCCCAGTTCCGCAACTGGCTGACGGCCGACGGATCCGCTGGCGCCACCGGTCAGGGCGGTTTCCCGGCCGCCTCGGGGCGTTATCACCTGTATGTGTCGCTGGCCTGTCCCTGGGCCCATCGGACCTTGATCTTCCGCCACCTGAAAGGCCTGGAATCCTATATCGGCGTATCGGTGGTGCATCCCCACATGCTGGCCAATGGCTGGGAGCTGCGCCACGACGATGGAACCAGTAGCGACGACCTGTATGGCCTGAACTATCTCTACCAGCTGTATCTCAAGGCGGATGCCAGCTACAGCGGACGGGTGACGGTGCCGGTGCTGTGGGACAAGCAACGCGAAACCATCGTCAGCAATGAGTCCGCCGACATCATCCGCATGTTTAACCAGGCCTTCGACCCTCTCACCGGCAACACCCTGGATTTTTACCCGCAGGCCTTGCGCGGTGAGATCGATGCGCTCAACGCCGACATCTATGAAACCGTCAACAACGGCGTCTACCGGGCGGGGTTCGCCACTACCCAAGCCGCTTATGAAGAAGCGTTTGAGCGTCTGTTTGCGACCTTGGACCGGCTGGACGACCGCCTGGCGCGGCAACGATTTTTGACCGGGGCACAGCTGACGGAAGCGGACTGGCGCCTGTTCACGACGCTGGTGCGGTTCGATGCGGTTTATTTCGGCCATTTCAAATGCAATCTGCGGCGGATCGCGGATTACCCCCATCTGTCCGGCTACCTGAGGGACCTGTACCAACAGCCGGGCGTCGCCGATACTGTGAATTTTTGTCATATCAAGCAGCATTACTACTACAGCCATGACACCATCAATCCCACGCGCATCGTGCCACGGGGCCCGGCGCTGAGCCTGGAGGCGCCTCATACGCGTGCGGCTCTCGGCGCGGCGGACGGTTGAGGCACTCTGGGCGAGGTTCTCATTTCCCGACTATAATTCTCGGAATTTAACGAACGGGTTGGGAGTCACAGGGAACGGTCGTCCGCGATTAAAATCGCCTTCCGCCGCCATATTACGACGACGGGCCGTGCTGTATGTTGTTTGAGCTGTTCCAGTTTTCCTCAGATCCTGTGTCGGACGGGGCCAAGGTCATGCTGCACGGCAGTCATGATCTGGCGCTGGTTGCATTGTCCTATCTGATTGCCGTGGCCGCGGCCTACAGTGCGCTGGATCTGGCATCCCATGCCGGCCAGGTGCGCGCGCCGCGCGTGGCCTGGTTATGGCGGTGTGTCGGTGCCTTCTGCCTCGGCGGCGGCATCTGGTCCATGCATTTCGTGGCCATGCAGGCATTCCAGGTGCCCTTGCGCATCGAATACGATGTCGGCCTGACGTTATTCTCCCTGCTCATTGCCGTTGCCGCCTCGCTTCTGACCATGTGGGTCATTGGCCGCGCACGCATGCAGTTGGGCCTGTATTTCGTCGCCGCCCTCAGCAGTGGTCTGGGCATCGCGGCCATGCATTACACCGGCATGCTAGCCATCGAGTCGGATGCCAGGGTGTACTACGATGCCCCCTTGTTTATTGCGTCCATCCTCATCGCCGTGGCCGCGTCATTCGTGGCGCTGGTGCTCGCTTTCTTCTTTCATGACAAGAAGGGAGCCAGTTTCCTCTGGCTGAAGCTGTTTGCGGCGCTGGTGATGGGCGTGGCGATTTGCGCCATGCATTTCGTGGGCATGGCCGGCTACCAGATGGTGCTGCCGCCGGGTGTCGAACCCCATCTGCTGCACGACAACCAGCATTCTCCGCTCGCCTTTGCCATTGCCGGCGTCATGCTGGCGATCATTGTCAGCGGCATGATCGGCTCCTGGGCCGAGCAAACCCGGCGCCGCAGCGAGAGCGAAGTCCATGAGCTGTCGCGCCGGCTCGACGAAATGTCCCACTACGACACCCTCACCGGGCTATTCAGCCGTCCCGCCATGGCGGAAATGTTCAGCACGCTGGTGACCGGACCCGCCCAGAACCATCAATTGGGGCTGATGTACCTGGACGTGGATAAATTCCGGCGTATCAACGAAAGCTTCGGCTATGCGGCGGCGGATCAGGTCTTGACCCTGGTGGCGGAGCGGATTCGCCGGGCAACCCGGGCCAACGATATTGTAGGGCGCATCAATGGCGACGAATTCTGCATCATGGCCATGGTGAACGACGAGCAGGAGCTGATCGCTTACGCCGAGCGGGTCATGGGGCGCATGCATCGCCCGATGACCTTCGGCGAGCACGAGTTCCAGCTATCGGTGGCGGTGGGAATGTCGCTTTATCCGGCGCACGGCACCCACTTCGATGATCTGATCAGCAACGCGGTTCTGGCGTTGACCGACGCCAAGCGCCAGCCTCTGTCGCGCGCCCATGTGTTCGCCGAGGAGATGCGTGCCCGCGCCCGCCAGCAGCGCCAGATCGAACGGGATCTGCGGGTAGCGCTCAAGCGGGACCAACTGGTGGTCCACTACCAGCCTATCATAGAGGCCGGCAGCGGCCGGATCTCAAGCCTGGAAGCGCTGGTGCGCTGGCAGCATCCCACGCTCGGCTTCATTCCGCCAGACCAATTCATTGGCATTGCCGAGGCCATCTCGGTGATCACGGAGCTGGATCTCTGGGTCATGCGGCGAGCCTGTCGGGATCTGCGTGGCCTGCATCAGGCCGGCTATCCGGACCTGCACGTCTCCGTCAACTGCTCCGCCGTCAACCTGACCCTGACCCGGCTGCCGGAGATGGTGGCGCAGATTCTGGCGGAAACCGGGGTGGATGCGCGCTTCGTGGTACTCGAAGTGACCGAGAACGCGCTGATGGAGAACCTCACCATGGCCGCCTCGATCCTGGATCAGATCCGCGCCCTGGGGGTTCGCATCTCCATCGACGACTTTGGCAGTGGCTATTCCTCGCTGGCCTATCTCAGCCGGTTGCCGCTGGACACGCTCAAGGTGGATCGCATGTTTATCAAGGACATTCCCCAGAGCCTCGGCAACAGTGCCATCACCTCCGCCATTCTGGCTATGGCCCACAAGCTGCAGCTCAAGGTGGTGGCCGAAGGCGTGGAGACACAGGAGCACCGGGATTTCCTGCAGCAAAACAGCTGCGATTATCTGCAGGGCTACCTCATCAGCCGACCGGTGCCGGTGGCAAACCTGCATCCGCTGCTGCAAAGCCACAATGGCCCGCACACCAAGGCCGGGGGCCGGGTGGTCGGCCAATAGCCGGTATTACCTGAGGACCTGTAAATTTTTCAGGTCCCGGGTTTCCCCTTTGTAATTCTTGCTGCTGTTTCCCCTCCAGAGCCCCCGTTTTGCCTTGCCCGTCGCCTTAAGAACCGCCTAACTTCCTGTTATTCCAGCATGAGCCGGGATTGGCTTGGGATGTGCAATGGATTCTCCCGCAAGCCATAAGAAAGCGTGGGGGCCGGTTGGGGCTTCGCTTGGCCGGCTGATCCAGCATCGGAAAAAGGAGACATTTATATGCTTTATTGGGCTCTGATATTTTTCGTCGTCGCGATCGTGGCGGGATTGTTCGGATTTGGCGGCATTGCCGGAACTGCGGCAAGCATTGCCCAGATCCTGTTCTTTGTGTTTCTCGTGTTGCTGGTGGTGTCCTTGATCGCCCATGTGATGAAGGGGCGGCCACCACGCTTTTGACGGTGGCCACGGCCACCGGGACGCTGAGACCTGGACTGTTCCGGCGCGGCGGATGTGCGCCCGCTGAGGGCGTACATGACACCCTGGTGTCGACGCCGTGGCGCGAATGGTCTGTTACCCTGGAAACAAAAGGAGAAAGCCTATGAATGCTGATATCGCTGAAGGCAAGTGGAAGCAACTGAAAGGGAACCTGAAGCAGCAGTGGAGCAAGCTGACCGATGACGATCTCGATCGCATCAACGGCAAGCGTGAAGAGTGGGCCGGCATCATGCAAGAGAAGTATGGCATGGGCAGAGAAGAGGCCCAGCGCGAATTCGAGAAGTTCAACCACTGAGTGACGTTTCTGTGCGTTGAGAGCACACCAGGAGCGCAACCCCTGACAGTATCGGGCCAAGGTCGCAGATGATCAGTCCGATGCCCTATTACACCCGCCTGGCGCGGGTGTTTTTACGAGAGCCGGTTGGGCTGTTGTCAGAGGGGTGATCGCCGAAGGACTGGGCTCCACGCAGGCATATCTCACCATGCTCTATTACCTCGCCGCGAACCTGGTTGCCCTCATCCATTTTACCTTTGTCCTGTTTGTGGTGGCCGGTGGGCTGCTGGTCTGGCGTTGGCCCCGGCTGGTGTGGCTGCATCTACCGGCGGTGCTGTGGGGGACGCTGGTCATCTCGTTGGGCTGGATCTGTCCGCTGACACCGCTGGAGAATACCTTGTTGCAGCAGGCCGGGACGGGCGGTTATCAGGGCGGGTTCGTGGAACGCTACATCATGGCGGTCATTTATCCCGAGGGTCTGACGCGCCCTGTGCAGATCCTGCTAGGCGGCCTGGTCGCGGCCATCAACCTGATGCTGTACGGCGGTTTACTCTATCGACGGAGAAGCCGACGCCGAGACCCTACCGGATCTTGAGGCTAGCGGGGCAGGCCGGTGCCTGCCAGCAGGCGGCGATCATCCTGGGTGGGGCGCAGGTTCACGAACTCGAGCTGGCTGCTGAGCATGTCCAGTGCCTGGTGGTGCTCGCGCAAGAGCCGGGCGTTGCGGGTCTGGTAATGCAGCAGTTGGGCATGGTGGCGGTCGGACACGCCGGCAAAGACATGAATGACCGGGCGCCGGTATTGGTCCTGGGTCACCACGCCGAGAATCCGGATCTCGATGCGTTTCTCGCCCGAGAAGCGCGGCGGCAATTGCTGCACCACGCCTTTGGCCGTGGGCTCGACGTCCCGTACCACGCTACGGAACCAGCCAGCGGGCGTCCGGTGCAGGCGCTGGGTGGGGTAGACCCGCAGGGTCACTTCCTCGGCATTGGTACCCGGCGCCTGAAAGGTCGCGACGTTGACGTCGTCCAGGCGCTGCCAGCCGTCTGGCAGGACGAACCGGAGCCGGCCCACCTGTTCCAGGGCCAGCGCGGAGGCGGATGTGGTCAACAGAAATAGGCCGAAGAGGGCCGTGGCAAGTCCTCGTCCTGAAGACATGGCAGCTCCTTGCGTGCTGGCTGTTCAATGCCGCCCTGCCTGCCGGACAGGACTAAAAATCGGTGCGGCGGGCATCCCTGGCGAAGCGATGACTCAATACTACTGATGCTGCTCCAAAAGCTTCAACGTACGGCTGGCGCGGCCTGTGCGAAATTTTGCGACCTTATCCTCAAATTTGCATCAAGTGGGTTTTCGCTCACATCTGTTCTCATTAATGCGCTTACATCTGCTCTGATTAATACGTTCATGTCAGATCTGTTTTGCGAAGCGCTGGCCCGCTTCCACGTCGACCCGACTCAGGACCAGGCCGCCGGCGATGAACAGAATCGCAATGGACAGAATGGCCAGGCGCGGACTGCCGCTGAGGTAGCTGACGGTGCCGACCAACGCAGGCCCCATGATGGCGGCGAATTTGCCCAACAGACCATAGAAGCCGAAGAACTCGGCGGCCTTATCCGCCGGAATCAGCCGCGCGTAGAGGGAACGGCTCAGGCTCTGGATGCCGCCCTGCACCAGGCCGATCACCGCCGCCAGCACGTAGAACTGGGCTTCCGACTCCAGGTACGCCCCCCACAGCGTCACGCCAAGATACACCGCCAGGGCGATGTAGATGCCGGTTTTCGGCCCGAAGCGAGCGCCTAGATGGCCGAAGACCAGGGCGGCGGGAAAGCCGATGAACTGGGTCAGCAGCAGGGCGACGATCAGGCTTTCCGGCGCAAAGCCCAGCGCCATGCCGTAATCCACCGCCATCACGATGATGGTGTCGACACCGTCGATGTAGAGCCAGTAGGCCACCAGAAAGGTTGCAATCACCCGCATGCTGCGGATGTTACGGAAGGTCTCCCGCAATTGGCGAACACCCTGGCGTATGGCCTGGCCCGCTGACGTGCGCTCGGACGTGGCGGGCTCCGGCACGTTGCGAAACAGGGGCAGGGCGAACAGCGCCCACCAGGCTGCCACCGTCAAAAACGACCAGCGCACCGCCTCGCCGGCATCACTCAGACCAAACCATTCGGGCTTCAGGGTCATGGCGACGTTCAGCGCGAACAGCACCCCGCCGCCCAGATAACCCAGGGCAAAGCCCAGGGCGGAGACCCGGTCCAGTTCGCTGTCACGGGCGATGCCGGTCAGGAGGGAATCATAGAAGATGTTGCCGCCGAGAAAGCCGAGGCTCGCGCCCACATAGAGCGCAATGGCAAATGGCCAGTTGCCCTGATCCACCAGGAACAGTCCCGCCGTCAGCAGGATGCCCAGACTGGCGAAGAAGCCGAGGAAATGCTTTTTGCGGGCGCTGCGGTCGGCAATGGC
>JAEZAA010000199.1 GCA_023430625.1 Pseudomonadota bacterium | reverse complement strand
TGGCGACGGAACGCAGCTCGGTGGTGATCCTGAACGCGGATGATCTGGACGGCGAACCACAGGCGGTCGTGGAGCTACCGGTGCGGGTACCCATGGGATTTCATGGCAACTGGATTCCCTCCGCGCATTAAGCGCGCCTCTCTCCTCCCAGCGGTTGGCGGCGTTGCCTCCCTGGAGAGGAGCCGGTCCAACGACGGTAGGCACGGGTAAAGGCGCTTTGCTCCGAGAACCCAAGCAGCAGGGCGATATCGCTCAGGGTCAATCCCGGATCAGCCAGGTATTCCGCCGCCAGTTGCTCGCGGCTGCGATCCAGCCATTGCTGCCAGCTGAGGCCATGTCCCGCAAGACGCCGTTGCAGGGTACGCGGCGCCATGTGCATGGCCTGAGCGGCTCGGGCCAGGGTAGGTTCACCGTCGGCCAGCAAGCGTAACAACACCTGCTGCAACAGGCGCTCCATCTCGGAGCTGCCCGGCAGGGCACGCAGCAGCGCCTGGGCCTGACTGTCGAGAAGCCGGCGCAGCGTCGGGTCGCGGCGCGGCATGGGGGTGTTCAGATGCGCGGTGGAGAAACGTACCCGCACATAGGGATCGTTGAAGCAGACGGGGCAACCAAAGAAATCCCGATAGGCGTCGAGGGCTCGCGCATCCACCGAATGATGAAAGCCGACTTCCGTCAGCGGCGGTGCCTGGTCCATCTGACGCCGAAGAAACGTGAGCAGCGCGGCGATGGCCACTCCATCACCAAGCTGCCCCAGATCGCTGGTACTCTGGGGCCAGCGGATTTCCACCTGATCGCCGACGCTCGTCAGCTCCGCCACATTGATGCCGTAGAACAGCCGTTCATAGCGCTGATAGGCCAGCATGGCCTCGCCCAGCGTATCCGACGCCAGCACCAGATAACCCAGCACACCCACATGGGCCGGCGTGACACAGGCGCCAATGGCCAGTTCCGGCGCCACCCGCTCCGGCACCAGTGCCACTGCCCGTTCCAGTAGTCCCCGCCAGACCGCGACCGGCACGTTGTCATCCGCAGCCCAGCGCGCCAACGCCGTGCGGATCTCCCATGCGTCCAGCCCTTCCTGATCCAACCAGTCCCGTAACAGACCAGTCCAGGCGCCCGTCACCCGCAGTACCTGAGCCATACATCCCCTTCCACCCTCGCCGCGCATCGGCGTTGGCGTCTATTGTCAAAAGGCAGACGTAAATCGTCAATAAAGATGACTGCCGCGAGCGAACAATAAGCAAATCGCTAGACTTAGTTGAGCGGCGGAAGAGTTCTGACGGCATCAACGCCGGCATCACACCGTCAGCCTTGGGGAGGAGTAACCATGGCTCTGTTGGACCTGTTGAATGATGTGCTGCAAAGCAGTGGCTTGCTGCCGTTGTGGAACCTGCTCAGTCCCTGGCTGGCCCTGGATGCACGGCAATTGATCTTCGTGATTGCCACGCCCATCTTCATCGGCGTGGCTGTCTGGGAATACCGCCGTATCCGTCACGACCCCACCCTCATGGATCCGCGCGAGGCGGTGCGCAACTTCGCCCTGGGCGCCGGCTACCAAACCACGGAGCTGTTGTTCGCCGGCATCATCGCCTTTCCGGTCTATGCCCTCTGTTACCAGTACCGCCTGCTCGACCTGGAGCTGAGCTGGACCACCGCGCTGCTGACCTTCCTGGGCGTCGACTTCTGCTATTACTGGATGCACCGGGCGAGCCACCGCATGCGCTGGTTCTGGGCCGCGCACGTGGTGCATCACTCATCCGAGCGCATGAACTTCTCCACCGCCATGCGGCAGAGCGCCACCAACATCTTCAACCTGAACTGGGTCTTCTACCTGCCGCTGGCGCTGATCGGCTTTAACCCGGTGTGGATCGGTATCGCCTATGCCCTGTCTTTGGTGTACCAGTTCTTTATTCACACCACCCTGATCGGCCGCCTGCATCCCGCCATTGAATGGCTGTTCAACACCGCCAGCCACCACCGGGTGCATCATGGCCGCAACGCCGGCTATGTGGACCGTAATTACGGCGGGGTTTTCATAGTCTGGGACCGCCTGTTCGGCAGCTTCATCGATGAGGACGCCCAGGACCCGCCCGAATACGGCATTACCCGCCCCCCACCCGGCAACGGTCTCCTGACCCTCTGGACCCATGAGTATGTGGACCTGTTCCGGGCCATGGCCAAGCCGGGCGATCTCTGGAGCCGTGTCAGCCATCTGTGGAGGCCGCCGGAGTGGGAGCGGCCTGAGGCCAGTCGGGTGCACAATGTTCAGAAGAAGCCGGGCTATTAGGCCCGGCGGAGAGTCCGCCAACGGGGACAATTGTACCTACCCCTGGATTTAATGCTGGCTTTCGCGGGCAGAGCGCGTATAGTGGGCTTCAGATAAGTTCAGTGAATGATTAGTTCATCGATAAGACGTCCCTAGCTTTTTTAGTGCCTCGTCCTGTTTTTGATTAGTTCCTTTCTGGCTTTTTCTAACTACGCCGATGTCGGCACTCAATCGTTAAAACAGGATTATTCTCATGGCTCAATCAGCTACTGGTACCGTTAAGTTTTTCAATGAATCCAAGGGCTTCGGCTTTATCTCCCAAGATTCTGGCCCTGACGTTTTCGTTCACTACAGCGCCATTCAGGGCGGTGGCTTCAAGACTCTGGCCGAAGGCCAGCGCGTAGAGTTCACCTACTCCCAAGGCCAAAAAGGCCCGCAAGCTGACAGCGTTACGGCCATCTAAGCCGGACTTGTCGGCTCTGGTCTCCTCGCGAGACCGGGCTCAAAAAAGGGATGAAGCTTCGCTTCATCCCTTTTTTTATTGCTCCGCTTTTTTGCTGGCAGCCTGACCAGACAGCCTGCACCGGCTTCAGTATCCTGCATACAGGTGCCAGAACCCTTGCAGATGAGGGAAATCCAATGGAAGTTCCCATACTCATCCTACTCACAGCCCTCACCCTCGCAGCTGCTTTTTATGCCCACGCCCAACTGCCCACCCAGACCCGTAGCACAGCCTCCCTCTGGTTTAGCCGCCTGATCTTGGGCCTTATCGGTATTGGCTTTGGCTGGGTCATGAGCGCCTTCTACTATCCTTCCGAAGGGCTCATCCGACTGCTGGTCTTTCTAAGTGCATTTGGCCTGGTCCATGTCCCGGCGGCCGCCATTTTGTATCTGAAAAAACTGCGGCGAGACCAAGGTGCTTAAGGCGCCCGGCCATTAGCCGTAGAACCAGTAACACACCACAATGGACGCCATCACCCCGGCCAAATCGGCAAACAACCCGCACCAGAGGGCATAGCGGATCTTGATGATGCCCACACTGCCAAAATAAAGCGTGATCACGTAGAACACGGTCTCGGTACTGCCCTGCATGACCGTCGCCAGGCGAGCTTGGAACGAATCCACCCCATAATGCTGCATGGTCTCCAGCATCAGCGCCCGCGCGCCACTGCCGGAGAATGGCTTCATAAAAGCCACCGGCATGGCATCCACAAACCGGGTATCGAAGCCCAACGCGGCCACCAGCCAGGCCAGTCCCTTCAGGGCCTGGCCCAACGCCCCGCTTTCCCGCAACACGCCGACCGCCACCAGCATGGCCACCAGATAGGGAATGATCTTGATGGCGGTGTCGAAGCCTTCCCGCGCACCCCGGATAAAGCTGTCGTAGGCATCAATCCGGGTCCAGGCACCCGCGCCGAGAAACAGGGCCACAACACCCAACAACACCGACGCCGCCAGATGGCTGGAAAAGGTTTGCAAGGCAGCACTGCCCAGGCTCAGCAAAAAGCTCATGAAGAGCGCGCCCAGCACCGCGATGCCGGCAAACCAGGCCAGCAGCACCGGGTCCGTCAGCTTAATACGCTGAAACGCCGCCACGATCAGAAGCCCGGCAATGGTGGAACAGGAAGTCGCGATCAGAATCGGCAGAAACACGTCCGCCGGCGACACCGCACCCATTTGCGCCCGATACATGAAGATGGTGATCGGAATCAGGGTGACGGACGAACAATTGAGTACGAGAAACAGAATCTGGGCGTTGGTGGCTGTGTCGGGGCGGGTATTCAACGTCTGCAAATCAGCCATGGCCTTCAGCCCCAACGGCGTGGCGGCGTTATCCAGACCCAGCATGTTCGCCATCAGGTTCATGCTGACACTGCCAATGGCGGGGTGATTGGCGGGAATCTCCGGCATCAAACGCCGAAACAAGGGCCCCAGCAGGCGCGAGAAGACCCGCACCAGCCCTGAGTCCTCCGCAATCTTGAACAGCCCCAGCCACAACGCCATCAGGCCGATCAGCCCGAGCGCAATCTCGGCGGACAACTTGGCCATGCCGAACAGGGCGTTCTGCACGCCTGCAAGCGCCGTCCAATTACCGGAAAGGGCAGCCAGAAACGCGGTGAAGATGCCAATGAAGAAGAGGCTTAGCCAGAGACGGTTGAGCACACGGGAGTCCTTTTCAGAAACGCGTGCCTAAGTCTAACGGGACAGGGAGTTTTTTCGAGGGAGAAACGCAACAATCATCGGGATTTCACAGCAGCAACTCTGGCTGCGCGATGGGAAATCCCGAAACTCAATCTTCAACCATTGTGAAACGCGCTTTTTTCTCAGCGCGTCAACGCAGATTAATGGGCCGCCTCCAAGTGCAGCGGCATCACCCGCGTGCTGGCTGGGTAGAAGAATTGATCCTGAACCGCGCTGGGCCGGCGGGCGGCATTGTCGGCCACCTTGACCATGTGCCCACGCTGCAGGCATCGAAAGTGGGATCCTTCGGTGATCTCAGCAAAACGCACAGTTTCAAACTTATTCATGACCATTCCAACTCGTATCGCAGTATCCGATGTGACGGCTGCAGACCTCAGGTTCTACAGCCGCGCATATCCTAGGGTAGTCAGGCCATATTAAAAATTGGGGAATTCGCCACTTGCTTTTCTGAATCCGTCAGTCTTGCCCGCATCAGAGTGTCTTGGGGGCAAGATTCCATCGAATTCAGGGCGCCATGACGCGGATACCACTGGTCTCCACCCGCTCGACGCCCGGCAGGCTTTGCACCCTCTCTCGGAGTCGATGAAGCTCCAGCTCACTGCCGACCACACCGGTCAGGGTGACAACGCCCTGGTTGGCGTGAACGCCGATATCCGGCCTGCTCCCAGCGAGATCCCTTCGGATGGCGGATTGCGCCTGCAAGCTCAGCCACTGGTCCGGCACACCCGCCGGGGCGGGATCAAGATAGGAAGACTCATAGCCAGGTCCCAGGCGTTCCCGTTGCTGCTGGCGCAACCGGTCCAGTGCGCGCTCCGCAGCGGAAGGGACGGGATTGGAATAGGCAGGATTCGATGACGGCGAACGCAGGTTATCGAGCGCACGCTCCGCGGCGGTTTGTGCAGTCGCGGTCAGCGGCATCGCCAGGAACAAAGCAGTAAGCAGCGCTTTGGCAGCCCCATCGAGGTTTCGCCTCTCAGGCTGCCACCGGAATCGCCCCGTCATACCTGCGCCCTCACTTCACATCTGCAGATACAGAGTTCGACCGAAGCGTCAGGGCGCCAGTTCCATCGGATTGCTACTTCAAAAGTGGGCTCATTAAGTACGATCAGAGCAGGCGCAGCGACCAGACCAACAGGCCGGATACCACCAGCAGAAGCAGAGCCCAGGCGCTGGAGACAAAGCGCAGGTCCCGCACTTCATCCTGGGGAACCTGGGCCGCTGACTTATGCCCGGTGACCATGGCCTTGATCAGGTTCTTGCCCCGGAACAGGTAAACAAACGCCGCCAGGACATGCAGCGCGATGGCCGCCAGCAGCAGATTGAACAGCAGGCCGTGTAACTCGGTCAGCCGGCGGGAGGTGTCACTGCTCACCAGATGAGCCAGCGGACCTTCCGAGAAAATGTCGTCACTGGCAAACAGCCCCAGGATGGCCTGGGTCGCCAGCAGGCCCAGCAGCAACAGCACCATCAGGGTACCGGCGGGATTGTGGCCTAGGCTCGGCGGCTCGCGTCCGCTGAGGCTGGCCCGCGCATACTGCAGCACAGCGCGCGGGCCGCGGACGAACGAGGCGAACCGAGCCGTGGTGGAGCCGAACAGTCCCCAGAAAACCCGGAAGATCACCAGGGTCAGCACCGCCTGCCCCAGCAGCATGTGCACATCCATGTTACCCAGAAACAGCGTTTCGCCGCCTGGCCAGGGCACGGACAAATCCAGACCACCCACCTCCCCCGTGTACCAGAGCAACGCCACCAGCACCAGGATCAGCCAGTGGAAAACACGGACAGGCAAATCCCAGACCTGGATGGTGTCAGAGTGCTGGCCAAAGTGAGTCATGGGTAATCGCCCTGGTTGGTTTACGAGCTCAATTCCGCCTTTTAGATTCGCCTTAAACGTACTTCAATCAGTCTTTCTTAAAGTTGTCGTGGCAGCCTTTGCAGCTTTTGCCCACATCACCCATGGCGGAGCGGATTGCTCCCTGGTCGCTGCCGGTTGCGGCCTTGGCCAGCTTATCGGACGCTGCCTTGAAGTCATCCGCGCGCTTGGCGAACTCGTCCCACTTGCTCCAGATTTCCGGCTTGGCCTCGGACTTTCTCGATTCCGCTTTCTCCTTGAACACAACCTTCACATGCTCGGCCGCAGCCGCCAGGCCCTGGGCATGAAACGCCATCTGGTCCTTGTATGGCGCCTCGCCTTTGGCCAGGGCGACGATGGAGCTCATGTGGCCACCGATAATCGACATGTTGTTCTGCCGGAACTTCACCAGATCGTCGTCTGCCGCCAGAGCCCCACCAGCGGCCATAGCCAACAATGAACCTGCGACCAACACCTTCATTGAACTCATCATCTATTCCTCTGTGCAGTGGCCTTGGCTGGCCATCGAAGTTATATGCTGACGGCCTCTAGCGGCCGGCAGATCATGACAGGCTGTTATGACAGCATTAAACGTGAACTAGTTCCATGTCTAGGCGACTGATTTCAGTGGGGTCTGTCGCACATAAGCGAAAACGAGAGGCCGGAACTATTTCATGCGGCCCGGTGGTTTAGTAGACTCCCGTTGATCCACTGTATTTGCCGTTTTGCCCTGCCACGGTCAGCGTTTGTGGAAACAGAGAGGGGTTCCGTGTAGCCGGACAGCCGGATACGCACATTGACATCGAAGGATCGAGGTCAACCATGAACGAGTCTTTGAGTTTCTTTCCGCTGGTCCCGGGCACGCCCTGGCAGGGAAACGAGTCCCTGTTCCGGACGGTATTCGAACATGCCGCGACAGGGGTTGCCCTCACCGAGCCCGGTGGCCGCATCCTCATCGCCAACCGCTGTTATTGCGAAGCGCTCGGCTACTCTGAAGACGAGTTGCGCAACCAGAACGTGTTCACCATCAGCCATCCCGAGGACTTGCCCGCCTGCCGCGAAGCCGCTGAACAATTGCGCCGTGGCCTGATCAACACCATTGCCGTCGACAAGCGCTACCTGCACCGGGATGGGCATGCGGTCTGGATGCGGGTCCGGGCGTCCACCGTACGGGATGCTGACGGCCGCGCCCTGTATAACATCGTGATCACCGACGACATCAGCGAACCCAAGGCCTGGGAGCAGGCCCTGTGGGACTCCCGGGCGCAATTGCAGGCGGCGTTCGAACAGGCCACCGTGGGCCTGGTCCATCTATCGATCCGCGAGCGCCGCTTCCTGGCCGTCAACGAAGCCCTGTGCCGGGTCACCGGCTATAGCCGTGCCGAACTGCTTGAGATGCGGGCCGGGGATTTGCGCTTTCCCGACGAACCCACCCTCGCCCCCGAACGCTTTACCGATCTCCTGGCCGGCATCATCCCTCACCTGACCCTTGAGCAGCGTTTCCTGCGCAAGGACGGCACCCTGGTGTGGGGCCGCGCCACCGTGTCCGTGGTGCGTGACGAACTGGGCGAGCCCCAGTATTTCCTTGGCATCGTCGAGGACATCACCGACGCCAAACTGGCCGAACAGGCGCGGCAGAAAACCCAGCGGCGCCTGCAGCTGGCCGTCGGCATTGCGGAGCTTGGGGATTGGGAATGGGACCTGGAAACCAACGAAGTCTATTTCTCGCCGTTGTATAAAAAGCAACTGGGTTACGCGCCCGATGAACTGGAAAACCAATACGAGGAATGGGCCTCGCGCCTCCATCCCGAAGACCGCTCCCGCGTGCTGCTCCATTTGCAGCGTCACGTCGCCAAGGCCACACCCGAGTTCGAACTGGAGTTCCGGCTGCGCCATCGCAGTGGCGAATACCGCTGGATTCTCGCCCGCACCATCACCGAGCGGAATGCGGCGGGCAAGGTGCACAAGCTGACCGGAATCCACCTGGATCTGACCGAGCGCAAATTATCGGATCAGCGCATTCGCGAGGCGGCCCAGCACGACCCCCTGACCGGGCTGCCCAACCGCGCCCTGGTGTTTGGCTATACCCAGCGCCTGCTCGCCGCCGCCGACCGCAATCATCTCGAAGGCGCCCTGCTGTTCATCGATCTCGACCGCTTCAAGCCCGTTAACGACCTCTACGGCCATGAAGTGGGCGATCAGCTGTTGCGCCAGGTGGCCCGGCGTCTCACCGAATGTACCCGGGACGAGGACGTGGTGGGGCGTCTGGGCGGCGACGAATTCGTGGTGGTGCTGCCCCACCTGGACAGCTCCCAGCGCAGTGCCACCGTGGCCAAGCACGTGCTGGCAAACATCTCCCGCCCATTCAGGATCGGCAACCTGACGCTGCACATCTCGCCTTCGGTCGGCATCAGCCACTTCCCGCGCGACGCCGACGATGTGGACGGCCTGATCCACACGGCGGATCTGGCCATGTACCACGCCAAGCAAAATGGCCGCGGCCGGTATTGTTTCTACACGGAAGAACTGGCCGCCCAGCGCAGCCGCACGGCGGTGATCGAAGCCTGCTTGAAACGCGCCATGGCCAACAATGGCCTGAGCCTCTCCTACCAGCCGGTGATCGACCTGAACTCGGGCGAGCTGGCCGCGGTGGAAGCACTGCTGCGGCTGACGGATGAGCGCGGTGGCGACATCGCCCCGGAAGACTTCATCCCCGTCGCCGAAGCCGCCGGCCTCATCGTGCCCCTGGGAGAATGGGTCGCCGCCGAGGCCTGCCGCCAGCATGCCGCCTGGACGCGCCAGGGCCTGCCCGCCACCACCATTGCCATCAACGTGTCGCCCCTGCAGTTTCGGCAAAAGCAGTTCTCCGAGCGTCTGATCGCCATTGTGATGGCGTCCGGCATGGAACCCAGCGCGCTGCAGATCGAGGTGACCGAGAGCACCATCATGGACAACGTGGACGACGCCATTCTCACCCTGGAGCAGATCAAGGCCTATGGCATCAAGGTGTCCCTGGACGACTTCGGCACCGGCTATTCAAGCCTCAGCCAATTGAGCAGCCTGCCGCTGGACAAGCTGAAAGTGGATAAATCCTTCGTCCAGAACCTGGGCAATGACCGCACCAGCCGGGCCATCACCGAGGCCATCATTGCCCTCGGGCGGGCGCTCAATCTGGAAATCGTCGGCGAAGGCATCGAATCACCCGCCGCGCTCAACCACCTGCGGGAGAACGGCTGCCATCAGGCGCAGGGCTTTTTGCTGTGCCCGCCCTTGTCCGCCGATGAATTCGTCCACTGGCACGACGCACGGAGCTGCAGTTTCATCGCCTGAACTGCGGCTCCGTTGGCCAGCCACCTCACCACCTGCCACGCCAACGCCGCGGTGTGAAGACGGCCAACGCCGGATGATTCAGCGGCTCCTCCAGGCGCGATGCAAAGCTTGCTCCGCATCAAGGCCCGTAGCGGGCCGATTCGCCTATAATGCCCACCACAATTGATCCAGCCACGATACCCGAGAGGTTTTTCGAGATGTTGGCGATGTTTTCCCTCACCCTGGGCGGCCTGGGCCTGCTGCTGCTCGGCATGGGCATGATGACGGACGGGCTGCGTCTGGCGGCGGGCGACTCCCTGCGCCACTGGCTTGCCCACTCCACCGCCACCCGGGCACGGGCCGCCACCAGCGGCTTTCTTCTGACCTCGCTGGTGCAGTCGTCCGGCGCCGTCACGGTCGCCGCGCTGGGCTTTTCCAATGCGGGAATTTTGGGATTACGTCAGGCCGCCTGGGTGATTTTCGGGAGCAATGTCGGCACCACGCTGACCGCCTGGATCGTCGCCCTGATCGGCCTGAACCTGAACGTCGAACTGCTGTCCATGCCGCTGATCGGGATCGGCATCATCCTGCACCTGGCGGCGTCCGGTAAACGCGCCGGCGATCTGGGCACCGCCCTGGCCGGCTTCGGCCTGCTGTTTCTCGGCCTCGACCTCCTCAAGGATGCTTTTGCCGACATCGGCTCATTACTCCCGGTCTCCGCCCTGGCGGCGGGCGGCGCCGTCAACATCGCACTGGCCGTGCTGGGCGGCGTGGTGGTCACGACCATCATGCAGTCCTCCACCGCCTCGCTGGCGATTGTGCTCACGGCGGCCGCGCAGGGAATGATGTCCCCCTTGATTGGTGCCGCCCTGGTGATCGGTGCCAACCTGGGCTCCACCTCAACGGCGGTACTGGCGTCGCTGGCCGCCACCGCCAATGCCCGCCGCCTGGCGGTGGTCCATGTGGCTTTTAACCTGACCACTGCGGTGGTGGCGCTGATCCTGCTGGCGCCGCTCTGGTGGATCACCTCGCTGCTGGCCGATAGCCTTGCGCAGAATACGCTGGCGGCGCAGTTGGCGGTGTTCCATACCCTCTTCAACGTCCTGGGCCTGGTCCTGATGTGGCCCTTGGCGGATCCTCTGCTGAACCGGATCGAAGGCATGTTCAGGCAACGTGAGGTGCAGACCGACCGGCCCCAGTATCTGGACGAGACCGTCCTGGCCGTTCCCGATATGGCGTTGACGGCGCTCTCGTCCGAACTGCGCCGGGTCTTTCTCAAGCAGATCGCCCAGACCCGCGCTCACCTTAATAGTAATAGGGTCGCCAGCGCGGAGATGGATGCCTCCGTCAGCAATCTGCTTGAGGCCATCTCTCATTTCAGTAGCCGGGTCGGTCAGAGCGCGATCTCCGCGGCGGTGTCCGAACGCCTTCTGGACAGCTTGCAGGCTCATCAGGAATGCGCCCGCTTACAGGGACTCCTGAAGGAGCTGGACGCCGTGCAGCAACGGGCGCCGTCGGCCTCTCAAGCTCTGGAACGGGACGATGTGGAGCTCTGGCAGCAACTCACCGCGGCACTGGAGTCCTTGCTGGCCAACGCCGAAGGCGCTCCATCGCAGGCCGGCGCGTTGACCGAGGGCCTGGCAACCGTGAAGCAGATTCGCCAGCAGTTGCGCACGCATCTGCTGCAGGGCCTGCAGCAGAACGGGCAGAGCCCGGCCAGCGTGGCCTATCGCCTGTCTCTCTATGGCACCTGGGAACGCATTGCACAGCAGATCCTCAGAATCGCCACCCTGCTTTGGTCACACCTCCCGGATGTCGGCACCGACCCAGTGACCGAGACGGATCTGACGCCCGTGCCACTATCCACCACCGAGGACGCCCGCCTGACCGGCGTCTAACTCGCCGGCCCCTGTAGCCTGGTTGTGCTGCGTCGGAGCGAGCCTTAGATTTAGGGTTAGCTGACAGGCAAAACAAGCCACGGTAATAACGGGAACCCATATGGACGATGGGGCGATACAGCCGACGCGCCGGACATGGGCGCCTCTACCTCGCACGCCCTGCGGCCTTTGGCTGGCGGTCGCCGGGCTAATCGCTGTCATCCTGACGGGGGCCACCCTGGTGCCGGGGCAGGCCTGGTCGCAAACGGAGTCCAGCACCCGCGAGCCGGCCCAGGTCTGGACCCTGTCAGTCCAAGGCGCCATCGGACCGGCCAGCAGCGACCTGATCATCCGCTCATTGGCAGACGCCCAGACAGCCTCCGCCGATCTGTTCGTCCTCATCCTCAACACGCCTGGCGGCCTCGACAAGGCCATGCGCGATATCATTCAGGCCATCCTGGCCTCCCCCGTGCCGGTGGTCACCTACGTCGCCCCGCAAGGCTCCCGAGCCGCCAGTGCCGGCACCTACATTCTGTACGCCTCCCATGTGGCGGCCATGGCGCCGGCCACTAATCTTGGTTCCGCCACGCCGGTGGCCATTGGCGGCCCGGGCGCCCAGCCCCAGAATCCGGCGCCATCACCTGGCGACGAAGCCGACGATCCGAATGCCCAGCCAGATACCGGCGATCCTGATAAAAGAAGCTCTCCTAAAGACCGCCCAGATCAGCTTTCCACCATGGAACGCAAACAGATCAACGATGCGGTGGCCTATATCCGGGGATTGGCCGACTTGCGGGCCCGCAATGCCGACTGGGCAGAATCCGCCGTGCGGGATGCCACCAATATCGAGGCCAATGAGGCCCTGCGCCTCAACGTCATAGACCTGGTTGCCAGCGATATGGACGACCTGCTCGCTCAACTGGACGGGCGCGAGGTTACCCTGAACGGCGAAACCCGGCGCCTGGCGTTGCAACCCTATGCCCTGAACGCGCTGGAACCCGACTGGCGCAGCCAGTTCCTCGCCGTCATTACCGACCCCAGTGTGGCTTACATCCTGATGTTGATCGGCATCTACGGGCTGATCCTGGAGTTCTACAACCCGGGCATGGGCTTTCCCGGCATTCTGGGCGGCATTTGCCTGCTGCTGGGCCTTTATGCCCTGCAGATGCTGCCCGTCAGCTATGTCGGGCTGGGCCTGATCCTGTTGGGGTTGGCGCTGATGGTGGCGGAGGCCTTTGCGCCCAGTTTCGGGGTGCTGGGACTGGGCGGCGCGGCCGCCTTCGTCATGGGTTCAGTACTCTTGATGGACACGGATCTGCCAGCATTTCAGATTGCCTGGCAGGTGATCGCGGCCGTCACCTTGGTGTCGGTGCTGGTGCTGACGGTGGTCCTGCATCTGGCCTTGAAGGCACGGCGCCACCGGGTGGTGACGGGCATGGAGGCCATGGTGGGCAGCACCGCAGAGGCATTGGAAGACTTCGACCAGATCGGCCGCGTGCGGACCCAAGGGGAGACCTGGCAGGCACGCAGCAACAAACCGGTGCGACGTGGCGAGCGGGTACGGATCATCGCCGTCGACGGCTTAACCCTACAGGTGGAGACAGACTCATGAGTTACATGGTATCGGTCGCGCTGGCCTTGCTGGTCGCGATCCTGATCAGCACCTTTCGCATCATCCGCGAATACGAGCGGGCGGTGGTCTTCATGCTGGGCCGCTTCCACCGGGTCAAGGGGCCAGGCCTCATCCTGCTGATTCCGGGTGTGCAGCAGATGGTGCGGGTGGATCTGCGCACCGTGGTGATGGATGTGCCGACCCAGGACGTGATTTCCAAGGACAACGTCTCGGTCAAGGTCAACGCGGTGCTCTATTACCGGGTGATGGACGCCCAGAAGGCGGTGATCAACGTGGAGAACTTCCAGGAAGCCACCAGCCAGCTGGCCCAAACCACGCTGCGTTCGGTGCTGGGCCAGCACGAACTGGATGAAATGCTGTCGGAGCGGGAAACCCTCAACAACGATATCCAGCGCATTCTCGACGTGCAGACCGAAGCCTGGGGCATCAAGGTGGCCAACGTGGAGCTCAAGCACGTGGACCTGGACGAGCAGATGGTGCGGGCCATTGCCCGTCAGGCGGAGGCGGAGCGGGTGCGGCGCGCCAAGGTCATTCACGCCGCCGGCGAACTGGAGTCCTCTCGGAAACTGCAGGAAGCCGCGGCGATCCTGGCGCAGCAGCCTCAGGCGATTCAGTTGCGGTATCTGGCCACCCTGACGGAGATCGCGGGCGACAAATCCAACACCATCGTGTTTCCCTTGCCCATGGATCTGCTGAAGGCCTATGAAACCGCTAAAAGGGACGTGGCTAAAGATTAACCGCCCACTCTCGTCCCCGCCTCGGATTTCCTGTATTCTGCGCGCTCCGAGAGATACTCCGTCGCGGCGCGCCGCCGCGTCCCTGTCGAGCCCGATCTCTTAACCCTCGAGCCCGGTGCTGTTACCTCACCGGCGTATTACGAGCCGAATCCTTACAGAGCCTGATTAGTTGAATTCGATGACATCCTTTGCCTCTCTCGGCTTGTCCGAGCCCCTTCTGGCTGCCCTGAACGAAAAGGGCTACAGCACGCCAACCCCGATCCAGGCCCAGGCCATTCCCGCCATTCTGGCCGGTCGCGACCTGATGGCCGCCGCCCAAACCGGCACCGGCAAGACCGCGGGCTTCGCCCTGCCCATGCTGGAACGCCTGGCTGCTGGCCCGGCGGTCGGCAGCAACCAGGCCCGCGCCCTGATCCTGGCGCCCACCCGGGAGCTGGCGATCCAAGTGCATGACAGCTTTGTGCAGTATGGCAGCCAGCTGCGCCTCAAGACGGCCGTGGCCTATGGCGGCGTTGCCATCAACCCGCAGATGATGAAGCTGCGCCGCGGGGTCGATGTGCTGGTGGCCACGCCAGGACGTCTCATGGACCTGTACCGCAAGAACGCAGTGCGTTTCGAAAGCCTGCAGTTTCTGGTGCTGGACGAAGCCGACCGGATGCTGGATCTGGGCTTTATCAGCGATATCCAGGAGATCCTCGACCTGCTGCCGGCGCAGCGCCAGAACCTGCTGTTCTCGGCCACCTTCTCCAGCGCCATCCGCGAGCTGGCGCAGGGCTTTCTGCAGAATCCAGAAACCATCGACATCAGCCCCCGCAATGCCACCGCCGACACCGTGCAGCAGTGGCTGCACCCCGTCGACAAGAAGCGCAAGGGCGAGCTGCTCAGCCACCTGATCCGCACCCGCGACTGGCGCCAGGTACTGGTGTTCGTGCGCACCAAGCGCAGTGCCGACCAGTTGGTCAACGAATTGAGCCGCGATGGCATCCGCGCCTCCGCCTTCCACGGCGACATGAGCCAGGGCTGGCGCGCCAAGGCGCTGGCTGAGTTCAAGAAAGGCCGCGTCTCCGTGCTGATCGCCACCGACGTGGCGGCCCGAGGTCTGGATATCGAGCAGTTGCCCCAGGTGGTGAATTTCGACCTGCCGCAGGTCCCGGAAGATTATGTACACCGGATCGGCCGCACCGGTCGCGCCGGCTCCAAGGGCCGCGCCATTTCCTTGGTGAGCGCGGACGAAGTGGGCCAGTTGCGGGCTATCGAGCGCCTGATCCGCAAGCGCCTGACCCGGGACGAGATCAAGGGCTTCGAGCCTGACCACGTCGTGCCGGAATCACCCTCGCCCACAGCGCCGGTGAAGAAAGCGAAAAAGCCGAAGAAACCCAAGAAGTCCAAGCTCAAGGCCACCGCCAAGGGGGCCAAGGCCAAAACGGGCACCAAGGGCAAAGGCACGCGCAGCCCAGACAAAGCCAGTCGCAGTCCCGGAAAGGACAAGGCGAATCCGTCCAGCGGTGGCCGTAAGGCCCGTGGTGACGCGGCGCCAGTGCCTGCCGCCAGCAAGCCCGCTAAAGGGGACGCCAAGCCCAAAACCAGCCAAGATGGTAAGACCAAGCCCCGTCAGGATGGTGAGACGAAGCCCCGCCCGGATGGCGAGAAAAAGACGCGCAGGGCTCGCCCGGACGCACCGGCCCGGTCACGTCCCGGCAAGCCTGCAGGAAACTCATCAGCAGGTCGTTTCGCCTCGGAGAAACCTGCAGCCAAAGAATCCGCCCGCCGTCCCCGCAGTCGGCCGGCGCAACCGTCCTCATCGAAACCCAAGAGCGGCAGTTAACCCTGAATGAAGATCCCGAAAAGCATCGAACCTCTGGTGGAAGACGGCATCATCGACGATGTGCTGCGCCAGCTCAAAAGCGGCAAGGAAGCCACGGTCTATGTGGTGCGCTGTGGCCGCGAGATTCGCTGCGCCAAGGTGTACAAGGACGCCAAGCAGCGTAGTTTCAAGCAGGCCGTGCATTACCAGGAAGGCCGCAAGGTGCGCAACAGCCGCCAGGCCCGCGCCATGGAGAAGCGCTCCCGCTTCGGCCGCCAGGAGCAGGAACAGGCCTGGCAGACCGCCGAGGTGGACGCCCTCTACCGCTTGGCCGATGCTGGCGTGCGGGTGCCGCAACCCTATGGATTCTTCGATGGCGTGCTGCTGATGGAGCTGATTGCGGATGCCGACGGCAATGCCGCGCCGCGCCTCAATGACATCGATCTGTCGCCGGAGGAGGCCCGTGAGTTCCATGGTTTCCTGATTCGCCAGATCGTGAAAATGCTCTGTGCGGGTCTCGTGCATGGGGACCTGTCGGAATTCAACGTGCTGGTGGATACCAGCGGCCCGGTCATCATCGATCTGCCGCAGGCTGTGGATGCGGCGGGGAACAACCATGCCAGCCGCATGCTGCAGCGCGACGTGGACAATATGACCAACTACTTCAGCCAGTTCGCCCCCGAACTGCGGGCGACCCGCTATGGCCAGGAGATCTGGCACCTGTTCGAGCACGGCGAGCTGCATCCGGAAGTTGCCTTGACCGGCCAGTTTGCGGAAGCGGAGAACCAGGCCGATGTGGACGGCCTGCTGAAGGTGATCGAGGATGTACAGGAGGAAGCCGCCCGCCGACGGGCCAAGCCTGATGAGGACCCGCAGGAGCCCTGGTACTGACGGCCGGGGCGCCATGACTCCGGCAATACACTCAGTCTAACTAAGGTTTTATTGAGCCGGATCAATAAACGAATCGGCCTGTCATCTACCATGGCCTCACATTCTTCTTGAGCCTGTGAGGTCATTTCGATGAAGTACCAATCTGTCGTCACCCGTACCCTGGCCGCTGCCCTGCTGACGTTACCCACATTGGCCCTGGCCTATGAAAGCAACACTTGGGTGCTGCGCGCGGGGGCGGTGCTGGTGGAGCCCGACGAGGACAGCTCCGAGGTACGTGTCAAAACCGCCGACATCGGACCGGTCGCCGGCGCCCGGGTCGGTGTGGACAGCAACACCCAGCTTGGCCTCACCGCCACCTACAAGTTCACCGATCACCTGGGGCTCGGCATCCTCGGCGCCACCCCGTTCGAACACGAGATCAGCGGCGCCGGCCCAACCCTGGGCGGCATT
Source organism: Pseudomonadota bacterium (assembly GCA_023430625.1). Taxonomy (GTDB): domain Bacteria; phylum Pseudomonadota; class Gammaproteobacteria; order Pseudomonadales; family Oleiphilaceae; genus JAEZAA01. The sequence goes on along the minus strand of JAEZAA010000199.1, from coordinate 8,711 downwards.
GGCAAGCTGGGTTCGACCCGGCATCTGCCTCCCACCATCAGCCTGGAGTTCTTTCCGCTCGAACCCAGCTACCCGATCCAGCCTTACCTGGGCATTGGCATCAACTACACCACCTTCTTCCATGAAAAAACCGACGACAACCTGACCGCCGTGTTCCAGCTGGTGGCGGATGGCGCTTTGGGCGCGAGCGCACCGACCGTGCGCGACGTGGACATGAAACTGGACGACTCCTTTGGCCTCGCCGCCGAGCTGGGCGTGGACATCATGCTGAGCGACCGCCTGCTGCTGAACGCCGCCATCTGGCATGTGGACATCGACACCCAGGCGAAGCTAACGGGCAAGACGGTGGAAGGCATCAACATCGACGCCAAGGTGGATGTGGATATCGACCCGATGGTGTACATGATCAGCCTGGGATACCGCTTCTAGGCTGGCCCGAGCGCGGCACCAGGGACGGTGCCGTACCCTATGCGAACAGCCCGTCACCCCGAACCCTATAATAGGCGTCGACAGCAATTCACGGCCATCAAGGAGGTAGCCGCCGATGATTTCGTTGCCTGCGCGCCACGCCCCTCTCCCCCGCCTGACCTCATCACGCCAGTCCTGGCGGCGGCGGCACCCCTGGTATGCCAAGTCCGGCCTGATCAGCGTCCTGATCCTGATGCTGTGGGTCCTGAGCGCGCCCCCGGGGCTGGCGCAGGTTGCCAACCCAATTGACCCGGCCCCGGCACCCGAGACCGCCCCAGTGGAAGAAGCGCCCTACGACCCTCTGAACCGGACCACGCCGGAAGGCATGGTGTTGGGTTACATCGATGCCGTCTCCAAGGGCGAACTCGACCGCGCCTCCGAATACTTCGACCTGCGCAACATTCCTCGTTCACGCCGCGCCGCGCGCGGCGTCACGCTGGCCATGGAACTGCAACGCCTGCTGGACCAGGGCGGCGCCTTCTCTCCCCGCTGGCAACTCAGCGACGATCCCAAGGGCAAACTGGACGATGGCCTGGCCCCGGAACAGGAGCTGGTCGGTAACCTACCCGCCCCGGACGGTACCGTGCCCATTTACGTCGCGCGCATTGAAACCACCGAAGGCGTCCTGATCTGGGTGTTCTCCAGCGAGACCGTCAAACAGATCCCCACCCTGGCCGATCAGCTGGAAGCCAGCCACCTCGACAAACTGCTGCCCGAGGACCTGAAAGGTCAGCTCTGGCGTGGCGTGCCCGTCGGCCACTGGATCGCGGTGCTGATCCTGATGCTGCTGGCCACCCTCGCCGCCTGGCTGCTGACCAGAATCCTGGCCTGGCTGGTCCCCCTGGTCACCCATAGAAACTACAGCCTGGGTCTGAAGCGGCTACTGACGGCCGCCTCGCCGCCGGTCACCCTGTTCCTGGCGGTGATCTTCTTTTTCCTGACCAGCACCCTGATTGGCGTCTCCATCATTGCCCGGCAGTTACTGACGGGCATGGCGGACATCATTCTGATCGTGGCAATGGTCTGGTTCCTGTGGCGCATGATCGATTTGGCCGGCGAAACCACCCTGACCCGCATGCAACGCCGTGGCCACATCGGCGTGGTCGCCGCCATCGGACTGTTCCGCCGCTTCGGCAAGATCGCGCTGATCGCGGTGGCCTTCATGACCGCGCTCGATCTCATGGGTTTCGATGTCACCACGGGGCTCGCCGCTCTGGGGATTGGCGGTCTGGCCATCGCCCTCGGTGCCCAGAAGACCGTGGAGAACTTCGTCGGCAGCCTGACCCTGATCGCCGATCAACCCATCCGGGTCGGCGACTTCTGCCGCTTCGGCACGACCCTGGGAACGGTTGAGGACATCGGCATGCGCTCGACCCGCGTTCGTACGCTGGACCGGACGGTCATCACCATACCCAACGGCGAATTTTCGTCCCTGCAGATCGAGAACTACAACCGCCGGGACCTGTTCTGGTTTCACCCAACTCTCAGAATCCGCCTGGACGCCACGCCGGACCAGATCCGCTATCTGCTGGTGGAGGTGCGCAAGCTGCTTTACGCACACCCCAAGGTCAGTCCGGATCCGGCGCGGATACGCTTCGTCGGACTGGAGCGAGATGCCCTGGCGCTGGAAATATTCGCCTACACCGTCGTGGCGGATGTCAGCGAATACCTGGACGTGCAGGAAGATCTTCTGCTGCGGATCATGGATATCGTGCAGCAAAGCGGAACCGGCTTCGCCTATCCCTCCCAGACCCTGTATTTTGCCCAGGACCAGAGTACCGACCGCGACAAGGCCCAGGTGGCGGAAGAGCAGGTGCGGCAATGGCGCGAGGCGGGCGACCTGCCGCTGCCGCAATTCGACCCGGAGCGCATTGCGGCATTGCGGGGTAGTCTGGAATACCCCCCGCCCGGCTCTGTGATGCGCGGGAAAACCTAGCGCCTAACAGGTATACTTCCGCACAAATGCGACAAACGCTCACGAGCATGCCGCCATCGTTGCCACAGGGCAGCGCCAGCAAACGACTGCCCGACCACACAGTTCAATTGGCCGTAGCAGCTTGAAGAGAAGAGGAAGTGTTCCAATGGGAATAGCCCATCCGGAAGGCGAAAACCGGCGCCAACGCCAAAGCTCGTCGGATTTTCATGCCGAAACTGTCGACCAGGTCCTGCAAACCCTGGGCAGCACGACCGCTGGCCTGGCGCCTGACGAGGCCGCCCGTCGGCTCCGGGAACATGGTCCCAATGAACTCCCAGCAACGGCCGGGCGCCATCCACTCCTCCGCTTCCTGGTCCAGTTTCACAATGCGCTGATCTACGCGCTACTGGCCGCCGCCGTGGCCTCAATGGTGCTTGGATTCCTGGTGGATTCCTTCGTCATTCTGGCCGTCGTGTTCGTTAATGCGGTCGTTGGCTTTATCCAGGAGGGTAAAGCGGAAAAAGCCCTGAGCGCCATCCGTGACCTGGTGTCCCCACGGGCGCACATCCTGCGCGACGGGCGCCGTGAAACGGTGCCCGTCGCCGAGATCGTCCCTGGCGATCTGGTTCTGATTGAAGCCGGCGACCGGGTGCCGGCCGACCTTCGCCTGCTCCAGGCTCGCTCGCTGCTGATTGAAGAGGCAATACTGACGGGTGAATCCGTGGCGGCAGAGAAAGACGAAACGCCGGCGGCGGCCAATGTCCCACTGGGCGACCGTCACTCCATGGCCTACTCAGGCACCCTGGTTGCGGCCGGACAGGCCACCGGTGTCGTCGTGGCGACTGGCTCCGACACGGAAATAGGCCGGATCAGCACCTTGCTGCGCAATGTCGAATCCCTGACCACGCCGCTGCTACGCCAGATCAATCACTTCGCCACCCGATTTACCTGGATCACGTTCGGCGTCGGTCTTGCCCTGTTTGTCTTCGCCGTCACCTTGCGCGGATACGACTGGCCGCAAGCCCTGATCGCCGTGGTCGCCATTGCCGTTGGTGCGATCCCCGAAGGCTTGCCGGCCGTCATCACCATCACCCTCGCCATTGGCGTGCAGCGGATGGCCCGTCGCAATGCAGCGATCCGCAAACTGCCGGCCGTCGAAACCCTCGGCGCGACCTCCGTTATTTGCTCCGACAAGACCGGCACCCTGACCCGCAATGAAATGACGGCGCGGCGCCTGGAAATCCGTGGTGGCCGCATTATGGTATCCGGCTCGGGCTATGTGCCTGAAGGGCGCCTGCAACCGGAACCTGACGCTAATTTTGCAGGTGACCTCGTGCAACAGGGCGAAGCGCTGGTGTTGTGCGGGCTGCTGTGTAACGACGCCCAACTCAGCAAGCAGGGCCAGGGGCACTGGAGTGTCCTTGGCGACCCCATGGAGGGCGCCCTGGTCGCCCTGGCGATGAAAGCGGGGCTGGAACCGGCTACCCTGCGCGCCCAATGGACCCGGATCGACGTGATCCCGTTCGATGCCAAGCATCGCTTTATGGCAACACTTGATCAATCGTCACAGGGAGAACAGCGCATTTTCGTCAAAGGCGCGCCGGACGACCTGCTGCGCATGTGCAGCGGGCAGCTTGCCCGCGACGGTATCGAGGCGCTCGATCATGACTACTGGACCGACCGCATCGCCCGCGCCGCCGCGGAAGGCGAGCGGGTGCTTGGATTTGCCGCCAAGATTGTATCATCCGACACCTCCCGCCTCGGTTTCGACGATCTGAAGGAGGGTTTGGTGTTTCTTGGCGTGGTCGGCTTTATCGACCCGCCACGGGAAGAAGCGGTCGCAGCCATTGCTGACTGCCGCTCCGCAGGCATCGCGGTCAAAATGATCACCGGCGACCACGGCGCGACAGCCGCCGCCATTGCCCGGCAACTGGGACTTGATGATGATCCGAAAGTCCTGACCGGTCGCGAGCTGGATAGCCTCTCCGATACGGAGCTCGGCAGTCTGGTGAACGAGGTCAGCGTGTTTGCCCGCACCAGCCCCGAACATAAGTTGCGCATCGTGCGGGCCCTGCAGGCCCAGGGCGCGATCGTGGCGATGACCGGCGACGGGGTCAACGACGCCCCGTCGCTGAAGCAGGCCGATGTAGGCATCGGCATGGGCCACAAGGGCACCGACGCGGCCAAGGAAGCGTCCCAGATGATCCTGCTCGACGACAACTTCGCCTCCATTGTCGCCTCCGTCCATGAAGGCCGCGTCGTCTACGACAACATCCGCAAAGTGACGTCCTGGACGCTGCCGACCAATGGCGGCGAGGCATTGACGGTCATCGCGGCCATCCTGTTCAATTTCGCCCTGCCCATGTCAGCGGCCCAGATCCTGTGGGTCAATCTGGTCACTGCCGCCACCCTGGGTCTCGCCCTGGCTTTTGAGCCACCCGAACCCAACGTGATGCGCCGCCCTCCCCGGCCGGCTCATCAAGGGCTGCTTTCACCCTTCCTGCTGTGGCGCATCCTGCTGGTGTCTTTCCTGTTCATGGGCACCGCGCTTGCAATTTTTTTCTATGCTCAGGCACAGGGCGCTGATCTGGCCACGGCTCGTACCATGGTGGTCAACACCCTGGTGCTGCTGGAGATCTTCTACCTGTTCAACGTACGCTACCTGCACATGACCTCGTTCAACTGGCGCGGCTTTCTGGGCACACCGGCGGTACTGACGGCCATCACCATCGTGACCCTGGCCCAGCTCGCCTTTACTTATTTACCGATCATGCATCGACTGTTTGAAAGCCGCCCGCTAACGCTGGGCGAAGGAGCTCTAATTCTGGGTGCCGGACTGGTCGTGATGATTATTCTGGAGCTGGAAAAAGCCCTAATGCGCCACGCCGGGCACCTGAAGACCTGAAGCAAGCGAGGACACCGCAGCGGGCGTCTAGCCTCATGGCTCGCCCGCAGGCTGACCGGAGACTTTTGTTCAGAATAAGCGAAGTTGTCCAGCCTGGAGATTGCTCAGATGCGAAATATTCTCTTCTCTCCCCTGCGCCTGCGTGAGGTGGAGTTCAAGAACCGGATTTTCATAGCGCCCATGTGCCAGTATTCAAGCCAGGACGGGCTGCCCAACGACTGGCATCTGGTGCATCTGGGAAGCCGCGCCGTGGGTGGTGCGGCCTGCATCATCCAGGAGGCCACGGCGGTCAGCCCGGAAGGGCGCATCACCCCGGGCGACGCGGGCATCTGGAACGACGAGCAGGCCCAGGCCTATCAGCGCATCACCGCCTTCATGAAAGAGAACGGCGCGGTGCCCGGCATTCAGCTCGCCCATGCCGGGCGCAAGGCCTCCACTGCCGCCCCCTGGGACGGGGGACATATGCTGGAAGAGCACCAGGGCGGCTGGAGCCGCCTGCTGGCGCCCTCGGCGGTCGCCTTCAGTCCGGACTTCCCCGAGCCGCAGGCCATGAGCGAACAGGAGATCCAGACCCTGATCGACCAGTTCGCCGCCGCCGCCCAGCGCAGCCTCGCGGCAGGCTTCGAGGTCGCCGAGGTACACGCGGCCCATGGCTATCTGCTGCACGAGTTTCTCTCGCCCCTGTCCAACCGGCGTACCGACGACTATGGCGGCAGCCTGGAGAACCGCATGCGCCTGCCGTTGGCGGTGACGCGCGCGGTGCGGGAGGTGTGGCCGGCGCATCTGCCGGTGTTCGTGCGCATCTCCGCCACCGATTGGGCGGAAGGAGGCTGGGATCTGGAGCAGTCGGTGGAGTTCAGCCGCCAGTGCAAGGCGTTGGGGGTGGACCTGATCGACGTGTCCACCGGCGGTTTGGTACCGGACGCCAAGATTCCGGCGGGTCCCGGCTTTCAGGTACCCTTCGCCGAGGCCATAAAAAAGCGCGCGGAGATCGCCACCGGCGCCGTGGGCTTTATCACCGCGGCCCCCCAGGCGGAACAGATCCTGGTGACCGGTCAAGCCGATGTGGTTTTGCTGGCGCGGGAGTCGTTGCGGGATCCCCAGTGGCCGCTGCACGCGGCGCACTTTCTGGGGGAGGATGTGGCTTGGCCGAAGCAGTACGAGCGGGCCAAGCCCCGCTGACGTCCGTACTCGTATCCGTCGACTCTCTGGAGGAGCGGGCGCTATAGGTGATCCGCCCGCTCCTCCAGGCATTCATGGGAACCCATTTCAAACTCCCGGCACACCCAGGGCCGCCGGTCGTAGATGGTGCAGCGCATGCTATCGCGGTCCAGCGCGGCGCACCAGCCATCCTCCAGCCGAGCCATCACGCTCACGCCGGACCAGCTTTCCTCCACAAACCGCTCGGGCACCCCGGTCTCGGTAATCAACAGCACTTCCAGCCGGCAGCAGCAGGCCTTGCAGTTGCTGCAGGCGACCGCCGGTTCTGGTTCCGGTGCGCTGATATCCAGCGTCTTGATCTTCATCATCCTGGCCCTGAACAGAAACTGTACATATACCCAGACCCTCGGATTTCCTTACAATAGGTACTGCACACGTCTTATTCCCTACGCACATCATTAGGTCGCCGTAGACTTTAACGGCCCACACATGACCAAATTGAAGCAACTGATGGCAGAAGGCCAGCGTCTCAAGCGTCGGACGGCCGAAGCCCAGGCCCCCATTCCGGACGTTCCGGACGAGGATGCTTTGTCTGACGACGAGCTGGCCTACAGCCAGGCCCGGCGCCAGAAGAAATTCAACGCCCGCCTGGCCCGGGGCCTGCCGGTCACGCCCGGCATCCGCTTGCGCCAGCTCAACGACCGCTCCGAGGTGATGGTCACGCTGGACCAGCTGGCGATCCTGCTGCGCTCCCCCCAGCCGTTGTTTCCCACCTCGGTCGAGCAGCGCGACAGCCTGCCGGACTGGGCCGCGCCGTTGGAAGCGGAACGCCTGCAATGGCTGGAGACCCTAGCCGCCACACCGCTGCAGCGCAACCGTTTTCAGTTGGTGGAGACGACCCCCGACAACTTGCTGGCCGACTTCAGCCGCGGCGTGACCCAGGAACTGGATCAGCTACGCCACGCCACCGCCATGGCGCAGACCTATCGGGCGCTGATCGCGAAAAAGCCCTATCACGAGATGATGCCGGCCCGCGAGCGCCCGCGCAGCATCCACATCTATTCGGCCCCCACCAACAGCGGCAAGACCTACCAGGCCTGTCAGCGTCTGGTGGCGCGCCTGGAGCGCGAGCCCCGTTCCCGGGTCGCCGCCCTGCTGCCGCTGCGGGCGCTGGCCTTGCAGACCAAGGACGACTTCATGGCCTGGGGCGTGCGCTGCTCGCTGATTACCGGCGAAGAACGGGAGATCGAACCCGGCGCCCGCGCCCTGGCCATGACCACCGAATCGCTGGATGTGTCCGAACCCTACGACGCCGTCTTTATCGACGAATGCCAGCTCGCCTTCGACCCACAACGGGGGCCGGCTTACGTGCGTGCCATCCTCGGCGCGCGCTGCCGGGAACTGGTGCTGGCGGTCGCCCCCGAACATGAACAGGCCCTGCGGGAGATGATCGACCGGGTGCTGGGCGAGCGGGTGGAAGTGGAGCGCCTACAACGTCTCTGCCCGCTCCGCTATGAGCCGCCGGTACCCTTGCGCCACATCCGCCGGGGCGATCTGATCGTCGCCTTCTCCGCCCAGGACGTGCACGACCTGGCGGCGCATTTGTCCCGTCAGGGCCATCGGGTCGGAGTGATTTACGGACGCATGTCGCCCGCCGCGCGCCGTGCCATGGTGCGCCTCTACCGCGAGCACGGCTACGACGTGATGGTGGCCACCGACGCCATCGGCATGGGCCTGAGCACGCCCGCGCGCCGGGTGATTTTCGCCGCCGGCTCCAAGTTCGACGGCCATACCTTCCGCCCCCTGCGGGATTCGGAAGTGCGCCAGATCGCCGGGCGCGCCGGCCGCTTTGGCTTCAACGAGGAAGGCTTCGCCGCGCTTTTGGCCGACAGCGACACCAGCGGGCTCTCGTCCCACCGGCTGCAGAAGCTTCTGACCTCGCAGCCCAAACCACTGCAGCCCGGCGAGATCCTGCAAGTTGCCCCCGATGTCCACGCCATCTTGGCGGCGGAAGGGATGTCGCTCACCGACGCGCTGCTCGCCTGGGAACAAGCGGTGCTGGCGCACCCCGGCTACCGCCTGGGCCGCACATCCTGGGATGAACTGCTGGACTAGGCCCGGCTGCTGGATCGCATTGGAACGGGCGTCGGGCTCTCGCGGGAACAGCTGACCCGCCCGCTGTTCGTGACCTATCCGGCGGTGGATCGGGAACGGAACTGGCAGTTGGTGTTTCAGGACGCGGTGGAGGCCATCAAGTATGGA
>JAEZAA010000174.1 GCA_023430625.1 Pseudomonadota bacterium | reverse complement strand
AGCATGCGGGGGGTGTTGTGGTACAGGCCCTCGCCGTAGAGGCTCATGCTCGACGCCACCACCAGCGGGGGTACCGGCTGGGCGGCCAGGGCCTCCAGCAGGACGGCGGTGCCCCGGTTGTTGATGTCGGTATAGCGCTCGATCTCATACATGCTCTGGCCGACACCCACGGCGGCGGCGAAGTGATACACCGCATCGACACCCTGGAGTGCTTCCGCCACCTTGGCGGCATCGCGCACGTCACCCTGGATCAACTCCACCCGCTCGTCCAGGTAGTCCGGACGCTTGGCGTTGGCGCCATGCACCTGCTCGGTCAGGTTATCCAGCACGCGGACCTGATAACCGGCCTGGAGCAGGCGATCGGCGAGATGCGAGCCGACAAAGCCGGCGCCGCCGGTAATCAGGACCCGGTGTCCTGCTTGACCCCGGAGGGTCATATCAATGTCTATCGAACTTCCTTGCATAGTCGCTCCTTAAATGGCGTGGATCAGGCCGTGTCGCTGTTGAACGCGTACTGCGTGGCCGCGGCGCGGGAACTCCGCGGCTTGCGTTCCTTCAACTTGGTTTCGGTGATGACGCGACCGAAATACTCGATGGTGCGCTGCAACCCTGCCTCCAGGGGAACCCGTGGCTCCCACTTGAGCAGGGTGCGCGCCTTGGAGATATCCGGGCAGCGCTTGATGGGATCGTCCTGGGGCAGATCCTGGAACAGGATCTCCGACTTGGAACCGGTCAGTTCCAGGACCTTTTCCGCCAGTTGCAGCACCGTGAACTCGCAGGGATTGCCCAGGTTGATGGGGCCGACGATGTCGTCCGGCGAATTCATCAGGGCGGTGATGCCCGCGATCAGATCGTCCACATAGCAGAACGAGCGGGTCTGGGAACCATCGCCATTGATGGTGAGAGGCTTGTTCTGCAGCGCCTGGAGGATGAAGTTGGAGACCACCCGCCCATCGTTGGGCTGCATGTAGGGGCCGTAGGTGTTGAAGATCCGGCCCACCTTCACCGGCAGTTGGTACAGCCGGTGGAAGTCGAAGCAGAGGGTTTCGCCGCAGCGTTTGCCTTCGTCGTAACAGGCGCGCGGGCCGGTGGGATTGACGTTGCCGAAGTATTCCTCGCGCTGCGGGTGTTCGTGGGGATTGCCGTACACCTCGCTGGTGGAGGCCTGGAACAGGCGGGCATTGTTGGCCACCGCCAGTTCCAGCAGGTTGAGCACGCCGTGGGTGCTGGTCTTGATGGTTTGCACCGGGTCCAGTTGGTATTGCACGGGGGAGGCGACGCAGGCCAAGTTATAGATCTCGTCCACCTTGATCAGTTTCAGGGGAACACTGACGTCGTGTTTCAGAACGGTCAGCCGCTCATGCTGGGCCGCCAGGCGGTCCACATGGTGACGGCTGCTGCTGGAGAAATTGTCGAGACAGATGACGTCATGACCCTGTTCGATCAGATGCCTGGCCAGGTTAAGCCCCAGAAAGCCCGCTCCGCCACAAATCAGTATGCGTTTACGATCAGTGCCCACCATCGCAACTCCTTCTTCGTGCGTTTTGGCCCAAGTGGCCTGTACGGTTGACGAAACCTTCCAGGGCAGCGCAGAGGGAACGGTCGCTGCCCATGTTGAAGCTGAAACATCCCATCTGCCGGCGTATGACGGCACCGCGGTACTGACTGCGATTCGAGATGGCGATCAAGCTCCCTCTGATCAAGAAAGCCGGCCGGCTGGTGCCGCCCTATCCATCAGGGTGATGCGTCCAATGCACTCTCTAGCCATTGGCATTGTCGCCGTGCGTCGTCCATGTTGGCCCGCAGGAGATCCGCCAGGGCCGGCTCGCTCGCCAGCTTCTGGATGGATTTTTCATAGGCGGCGTTGGTCTGTTCGGCGTTGGCGCGCAACGCGGCGAGGATGGAGTTGTCGCTGCCCAGGCTGGCGAGCAGAACCTTGCCTTTGGTCAGGACCTTGCGAAAGTCACCCGCATTGGTGGGTTTGCCGTCAAAACGTCGCACCGCATCGGCCAGCAGCCGGGTATGGCGGTCATGGTCGGCCTGATAGGCGCGCAGTCGCTGGCGCAGGGATTCGCTTTCGATCCGTTCAAGAGCGGATTCGTAGGCGCTGGCGGCGTCGAACTCCAGGTGGATCAGGCTGTTCAGTTCGCGAACAACCGTGTCCCGATCAATCGTGCTGGCTAGACCTGCCATGCCATCATCTCCCGTATCACGTGGGTCGCGCATTCGACAGTCGCCTGCGCGACCATCTGTCCGGAACCGCGTTGCGCAAACACCCTTTCCCGCAACGCTGGATGCCCATCAGCAACCGGTGTAGAGCGAGCAGGTGCCGAGGTGTATTCGGCGGTGACTCGCTAGGTGCCTGATGGGGCCGCCCTTTTTCTGAGTTCTAATGTTCATGTGAGGAATTGTCCAACCTGGGATCCGGGCGAGGAGCGGGCAATCGCTTGGCGCGCCGGGGCGGTCTGGAGCGGCTTCCGCCAATGTCGCACGGAAGTCATTGATGAAGCTGATGAAGTTGCTGAAGAAGATGATGATGAAGATCCTGGTAAGGGCGACGACGAGGCGGCAACGCCGGATCGTGCACAGTCCTTGCATTGGATCGGGGGCCTTCATTCATGACAGGAGGAAATTCAAATGAAGACAATCGCTGACATTATGACCCACCAGGTCGAATCCGTTGCGCCCAGTGACAATATCCAGCGTGCCGCCGAGCTGATGCGGGATTCCGACGTGGGCATGCTGCCCGTAACGGAGGGCAAGAAGCTGTTGGGCGTTATCACTGACCGGGATATCTGTATCCGGGCCGTGGCGGAGGCCAAGGAACCCAGTATCACCTATGTCCAGACCATCATGAGCAAGGATGTGGTCAGCTGTCCGCCGGACACCGAAATCCGCAAGGCGGTGGACATGATGAGCCAGCACCAGATCCGGCGCCTGATGATCGTCGACAAGAACCAGGAGCTGGTGGGCGTGATTGCGCAGGCCGATGTGGCTCGTGACAAGAGCCTTAATGAGCAGTCCGAACGCCTGGTGGAGAAGGTCTCCCAGTAAGTGCACGACCGCCCCGGAGCCGGCTGCTGGTTGGCTTGCGGGGCCTTGCGATGAGCGGCTGAGCCTGTAGCTCTTACAGGTTGCCCGGTATTCTTTACAAAAGATTTCCCCAGCGCCCGAATGCGTCCTGCACCTGCGCGCGTTTCGGTTGTTCACTCCCGTAAAGCCCCGCCAGCACCCGGCCTCTGGGGTAATTACAGACGGATACAAAAATCCCCTGGTAGCCACTGGAAGTGGATGCAACCTGATCTATAACTGTTTTGGAATTTTTGAAGGACACACTTTTTTGGCAGGGACCGAACTTACCCCGCGTTGTCTTTTGAGCGTGTACGAGGATAAAAATAATGAACGAATTTGATGATGTTGACGCTGGCGAACCCGTGCCCATGGCGCCGGCTGGCGATACGGCACTGGATCCATTCAACGTGGCGGCCCGCAAGAAGGCTCGTGAGCAACTGGCCCGTGACATGGAGGAATTCATGAAGCGTGGCGGTGAGATCCGCCAGATTGCCGACAACGTGCGCGCCGATCCGCCCCGTAAGCCCAACACGGACTACGGTAGTTCGCCGATCTGAGCAGAGCCTGCCACATCGGTCACAGAAAGGGCACCCTTGAGGCGCCCTTTCTTATGCCTGCGAAAAATGCCGCCACGGCAAGTGATCGGTTGCTACGGCGGGGAGGGGTGAGACCTGGGTCACAGGATTGTGGTGAACTAAGTGTTCTTCTATACTGCGATCCCGATTCAGTGCCATCACGCCCAAAGGATAATAAAAAATGGATGTGTTGCTGCTACTCATGGGGC
>JAEZAA010000016.1 GCA_023430625.1 Pseudomonadota bacterium | reverse complement strand
GGGCATGAGGGCGCCGATTACACGGCCCAGGCCTGCGCCCAGGTGGTGCTCGGCGGTTTGATCGGTGGCTTGAGTGGTTTCAGTGCCAATCTGCTGGGCTTTGGCGGTCACTTTGTGGTGGCAGGTCTCTTGGCGTTAGCGGCGCTAGGGCTGGTGTGGCGTTATTTCCAGCACCGCGCGCCGATCTAGATCCACTTGTTGCGGCGGAAGAAATACAAAAGCCCCGCGGTGACCGCAATCATCAGGCCCCACACCAGCGGATAGCCGTAATACCAGTGCAGCTCCGGCATGGCCCAGGGGCTGTCGGGGTGCTGGAAGTTCATGCCATAGACGCCGACGATGAAGGTCAGCGGGATGAAGATGGTGGCGATGATGGTCAGCACCCGCATGGTCTCATTGGTGCGGTTGCTGATGCTGGAGAGATAGACGTCCAGCATGCCGCGGGTCATGTCGCGGTAGGTGGTGATGGTCTCCATGATGTGGATGCAGTGATCGTAGCAGTCCCGCAGGTAGAGCCGGGTCTCGTCCGGGATCGGCACATCGGCGTTGCTGGTCAGCTGGCTCATGATTTCCCGATGCGGCGTCAGCGACCGGCGCAAAATCAACAGCTCGCGGCGCATCTGGTGCAGGCGGTTGAGGCTGGCCTGGCTGGGGTGTTCGAGGATAGCGGTTTCCAGCAGTTCCAGGCGCTCGCCCAGCTCTTCCAGCAGGGGAAAGCCCTGGTCGATCACCAGGTCCACCAAGGCATAGAGCAGATAATCCGAGCCCCGCGTGCGGAAGCGTCCCACCGGCCCCCGCAGGCGCTTGCGGATGGCTTCGAACGGGTCCTGGGCGCCGTGATGAAAGCTGATGACGTAGCCTTCGGCAAAGAACAGGCTGACCTGGGTGGAGCTGATGCTGTCGTCTTCCAGATGGGGCAGGGTCAGGATGATGAAACTCTGATCCTCATAGGCCTCGATCTTGGAGCGTTGGCCGATGTTCTGCACGTCTTCCAGCGCCAGCTGATGCAGGCCAAACATCTCGCCCAGTTGATCCAGCGTCTCCTGATCCACCTCGCCCTGCACATGAATCCAGGTGACGGACTGGTTTTCCAGAAACGGCTTGCAGGCTTGTGCCGTCACGCCCGGCAGCTCGACGTACTCCTCGGCGGTATAGTCGATCAGGTGCAGCAGGGGGCCTTGCGCGCCCTGGCGATGCGCCCGCAGGGTGCCGGGCGCGGTGCCGGGCGGATGATAGCTCTTGCGAAAGTACGTCATGGGCAAAAGTACGTCATGGGCACCAGTACGTCATGGATGGAGGCCGTCTGTTGGGGGGTACCTCATGGGCGCCACCTCAGGTCTGACCCGCCGGATTACCGGCGGCCTGGCCTGTGAGGTTGGGCAACCTGATTCCAGGGTGGCGCCGGTGGTTGCCGGAGCAGCTCTTCCAAGGGTTCCTCAAGGAGCGGTGCAGAGTCCGGTGCCGCGTCCGCAGCGACCGGATCGGCCAGCGAGGCTGGCTCCAGTGCGATCGCTTCGGCCTGCGGAGCAGGCTCTAATTTCACGGTTTCAGCCTGCGGAGCAGGCTCTAATGCCGGGGCTTCAGCCTGCGGAGCAGGCCGTAATGCTACTGCTTCGGCTTCAGTCTGAGGCGCAGGATTCAAGGCCACGGGATCCGCTTGCAGGGCTGCCTCTAACGCCAGAGTGTCCGCGTCGGGTGCCGTCTCTAGCGCCACGGCGTTCGCTGGCGGGGCGGGGTCCAGTGCCACCGGTGTTGTTTCCGCTGCGGGCTGCAGTGCGATGGATTCATCCGCCAGGGCCGGCGCCAGAACCTCCGGTGCGGCCTGCTCCGGGTCCAGGGGCTGCTGGGCCAGCAGTTGTTCCATGGTCTCCGCCTCATCCAGCAGGGGGCTTGGCGAGTTCTCTAAAGCGTCGGCTGGCAAGGATTCTTCCGCCAGGGCATCCACAGGCAGTGCCTCGACCGGAACCTCCTCGGAATGCAGCACCGGCAGGGGCGGCACGGCCTTGGCGTTCTTCTGCAGGGCTTCCTCTTCCTTGGCCTTGCGCAAGGCGACCTGCAGGGTGCCGCAGGCCTCGGTTGCCTGCGTCAATTGCTCCTGGCGTTCCTGATACAGATTGATGCGTTTCTGGTGAAAGGCCCGTGCCCGGTGCAGCTTGCGGTAGAAGTAGCGATACTGCTCTTCGTTATACTCCCGTTCCCGCTGGCGCTTGATCTGGTCCACAAAGGCGCTGTCGGTGGTCACCCGGACGGGTGCGGCCGGCTTCGGGGCGGCAGACGTATACTCTAAGCTGCCGCCGGTGCGGCGTACTTCTTTTTCGTAGAAATTCAGCTCCCGTTCCAGATAGGTCAGGCGTCGCTGCCAGCGATTCTGCTCGGCCTCGGTCAGCTCCAGCACTTGATTCTGCTCCCGCTTGATGGCCTGGAGCTGCAGGGGGAACGAGGTCTTCACCTTAGCCGGGTCCCGACACTGGGGCACGGCCCGCGCGAACAAGGCCTGGGCCTCGGGGGGCAGTTGACCGATCTTCGGGGGAGGGGGCGTGACGGTCTCGGTCAGGGCGCAGCCAGTCCCGGCCACGACCATGGCGAACATCAGCGCCGAAAAAACCTGTTTCATGTTCGTTCTCCTGCACAAGGACGCATCCTCGCCCTTGCTGCCGCCATCGTCGCGGCGAATGATCGATGTTGTCGTAGCTGTTAACCGACGTTGTCCAAACTGTTAACCGACACTCTGGCACCGAGTGGCCGCCGTTAGCCTGGCGGTGTCTGGCGCTGTTTTCAAGCATCGTTAAGGTGCTTTATGGCGTATGTAGGCCGCTATCAGGGTAATTACAGATCTTCGGATGGATTTCAGCAAGCTTGGGCGCCGGCTGCAATCCGAAAAGAGTTAAGTCCTGTTGCGATTGTGCTTACCAAAGGTATTTCTGCCAAAGCCGTCACGGTCACCCTGCCATCCGCCGTCCTGTTGCTGACCATTGCCCGTTACCGGCGATCTTTGGCTATCATGGGGTGACTTCCCAGAACAGGTGCTTTATGTCGCACAACCATGAGGTCTCAGACCCGGAGCCATCCGCCAATCGGCGGCATCTGGTCAAGTATGCCGGACTTTCGATTCTGGCGGCGGTGGCGACCATCGCCCTGAAAATGACGGCCTATGTACTGACCGACTCGGTCGGCCTGCTGTCGGACGCCATGGAATCCCTGGTCAACCTGGCCGCGGCCTTGATGGCACTTTGGGTCCTGGTGGTGGCGGCACGACCGGCGGATGACTCCCACCATTACGGGCATTCCAAGGCCGAGTATTTCTCCAGTGGCGTCGAAGGCGCCCTGATTTTGGTCGCGGCCAGCGCCATTGCCGTGACGGCCATCGATCGCCTGCTGCATCCGCAGCCCCTACAGCAGGTGGGCGTGGGGCTGATTATCTCGGTCCTCGCCGCACTTATCAATGGGGCTGTTGCCTGGGTCCTGCTGCGGGCCGGGCGTCAGTTCGACTCCGTCACGCTCCGGGCCGATGGCCACCATTTAATGACGGACGTCTGGACCTCGGCTGGCGTGGTGCTGGGCGTGGGACTGGTGGGGCTGACCGGTTGGCAGATACTGGACCCCCTGATCGCCCTGGCGGTGGCGGCCAATATTCTCTGGGTCGGAGGCAGGCTGTTCTACGGCGCCGTGGAAGGCTTGATGGACGCCTCGTTGCCAGCGGACGAAGCGCGCCAGGTGCTGTCGATTCTGGAGAAGTTCCGGGAGCAGCATCCGGAAATCGGGTTTCATGCGTTACGCACCCGTCGCGCCGCCGCCCGCCGTTTTGTCTCGGTGCATGTGCTGGTGCCGGGCCATTGGAGCGTGAAGCAGGGCCATGATATCGCCCACGGCATCGAGTGTGAGATTCAGGAGCGGATAGCAGGTTCGAGCGTGATCACGCATCTGGAGCCGATCGATGATCCCATCTCCTATGAGGATGTGGACATCGACCGGCACCCGCTGCCCGGCAGCGGAAGTGTGAACCTGTGACGGCGTGCGAAGCGGTTAGTCTGCCACCCGCACCACCACCTTGCCCTTGGCCTGGCGATTGATCAGCACGCGCATGGCCTCGGCGCTCTGCGCCAGGGGGAAAGTCGCCGAGATCAAAGGCTTGAGCTTGCCATCCAGGAACCATTGCAGCAGTTCCTGGTTGTTCTCGCGGCTGGCTTGGGGTTCGCGCATGGTAAAGGTGCCCCAGAAGACGCCCAGCAGCGCATAACCCTTGACCAGCGGCAGGTTGGCCGGCAGCGCCGGAATCCGCCCACTGGCGAAGCCCACCACCAGATAACGGCCATTC
>JAEZAA010000081.1 GCA_023430625.1 Pseudomonadota bacterium | reverse complement strand
AGTAAATACCGTGCTTACCGCCCACCGCTGGGTTATCGATGAAGCGCTCATCCTGGGTCGCATCGGGCACGACCATCACTTCCTTTTGCAGGATCGCGTGGCCACAGAAAGAAATTTCCCGGGGCAGCTCCCGAATCCCCAGTCCATATTCGGACTTGAACCATTGCCGCTCCGCATCGAGCAGTGTCACCAAAGACATGGGTGTATCGAAGAATTGGGCAGCCAAGCGGGTTAAACGGTCAAACCGCTCTTCCGGTGGCGTATCCAGGATTTCCAGGGCATGAAGGGTGCGCAGGCGCTCCTCTTCATTGTCGGGCAGTGGCGGAATGATCATGTCTCGACGGCTACGGCTTCACTGAGATTCGGGAAGTATAGATGACATCGCTGAGGCTGCTGTGCCGCGGTATGAACTTTCTCCCGTCGTCGATTAAATTTTTGCGCTCTTTTTCATTTGGAAACCTTGCGAGAGGCTGGCTTGGACGCAGACGCTATCCTGAACGGCATCGGCGCTGACGAGATCAAGCAGCGCCTGATCGCCAACACCACCGCCGCAGTCGAGCGCGGGGTGTTTGGCGCTCCCACCTTCTTTGTGGAGGACGAGATGTTCTTTGGCCAGGATCGGCTGGATTTTGTGGAGGAGGCGCTGTTGGGGCAGTCTTATCTGACTTAAAGTTTGGCTAAGCAAGGCCCGGATGATCCGTCTCAAGCACCTGATACGTGCAATGAGCCAAATCTAAGTCCTATTCGGCTCACACTGTGAGCCAAATGAGCAGGTTTATTGGCTCGTCCGCAGGACAAAATGATGCTGATCGGATATAGGATATCCCGTGCCTGGCGTTTGTTTAGCCTCAATCATCCCGCGTCAGCACTTCCAACAGCTCGATCTCAAACACCAGATTGGAGTTCGGCGGAATCCTGCCAACGGCACGCTCGCCATAACCCAAGTGCGCTGGCACCCACAGCTTGCGCTTGCCGCCGACCCGCATACCCATCAGGCCCTGGTCCCAGCCCTGGATCACCCGCCGCGTGCCGATCACGCACTGGAAGGGCTGGCCACGGGAAAAGGACGAGTCGAACTCGGTGCCGTCTTCCAGGCAGCCGCGATAATGGGTGGTAATGAGCGCGCCCTTGACGACTTCTTTGCCGTCGCCGAGCTGGAGGTCTTCGATCTGCAGTTCCTGGGACATGGGGAATACTCTTGAATGGTTCACAAGGACAGTCAATGGTTCGCAAGGACAGGTTTTAGAGGCGGCATAGTTACATCCAGCGCCACCTTGAGCAAGAGGATGGCGCACGCCAATGTGAATCCATCCGGCGTCATCCGAACAGAGGCAGCCGCCGCACAATCGCGTTAGAATCCGAAACCCTGATTGCGAATATCATCCGTCAAGACACAGGCCTCCCGACACACAGGAGCACACCATGGAATACCGCACACTCGGCAACACCGACCTCAAGATCAGCCTGATCGGCTTGGGTACCATGACCTGGGGCTTCCAGAATACCCAGGAGGAAGGGTTCGAGCAGATGGATTATGCGCTGGAGCGCGGCATCAACTTCTTCGACACGGCGGAGATGTACGCCATTCCGCCCACCGAGAAGACCTACGGCACCACCGAGACCATCATCGGTAACTGGTTCAAAGCACGCGGCACCCGTGACAAGGTCATTCTCGCCTCCAAGATCGCAGGCCCCGGCCTGGCCTGGATCCGCAACGGCAGCGCCATCAGCAAGAACACCCTGATCGAGGCGGTCGAAGGCAGCCTGAAGCGCCTGCAAACCGACTACATCGACGTCTATCAGCTGCACTGGCCCAACCGGGGCTCCTACCACTTCGGCCGAACCTGGAACTTCGCGCCCAGCTTCGACGCGCGCGCGGAGGAAGAGAACTTCCTGGACGTGCTGCAAACCCTGCAGGGCTTGATTCAGGCCGGCAAGATCCGCCACATCGGTCTCTCCAACGAAACGGCCTGGGGCACCAGCAAGTGGCTGCAACTGGCGAAAGAACACGGCCTGCCGCGCATGCAATCGATCCAGAACGAATACTCGCTGCTGTGCCGCCACTTCGAGCCGGATTTGAGTGAGCTGGCCCACAGCGAGACCATCGGCCTGCTGGCCTGGTCGCCGCTGACCCGCGGCATTCTCAGCGGCAAATACCTTAACGGCGCCCGCCCCGCCGGTGCCCGCCTGACCCTGGAGACCCGCCCCGAGCACCGGGTCGGCAAGCAGGTGGACGATGCCACCAGCAAGTACATCGAACTGGCGCGCCAGCACGGCCTGGACCCGTGCCAAATGGCGCTGGCCTTCGTCAACAGCAAGCCCTTTGTCAGCTCCACGCTGATTGGCGCGACCAAGATGGAGCAATTGCGCACGAACATCGATTCGATTTCGGTAACGCTGTCTGATGAGGTACTGAAAGGGATTGAGGCGATTCGCCGCGAGCACCCGATGCCTTAATAAGGGGCGTCAATCTGACCTCTTAAAAACCCGGCCAGCGTTAGCGCTGGTCGTTCCCCTTCTCCGGCGCCGATTCCTGCCAGGGCCAGCGGCCATTCATCTCGACCTCAAGGGTGAAGCTCAGAAAGGTCCTGATCAGCACGACCGCCGCAAGAACTCCAACGCTTTTGAAGGTCAGCTCGATGGCGACGGTGTGGATGATGTCCGCCGCCACCAACAGCTCCAGACCGAGCAGAATGGCCTTGACCAGTTGGTGCCGGTAGGCATGAAAGACTTCGTCCGCGTGATGCCGGCTTGCCAGGAGCATCAGCGCACGGACCGTCGCATAGCCGACGAGCACGAGCATGATGCCGATACCCAACAGCTCCAGACCCGCGGCACTGTATTCCGCGATGGTTTTGACGACGTGCTGACTTTGTTCCTGGCTGTTCAATCGCACCTCCCGTTAAACAACGTAAATGGAGACAAAAGGGCTACCGACTGAACTTAAACTAATCAATGTCCGTTGCAGGTCCCAAGTCACGACCTGCCTGCCGACGTTCGAAATCCACCACCGAATCGGCCAGCTGATACTCACGCCGCCTCACTTTAATGGTGCGTGCTTACTTACCAGGGTTCCTGTTTCTGCTCTATAGTCTAAAGTGAAACCTTCCTATTTTTGCGCGCAACCCGGAACCTCATGCAGACCCGATCCATCGCTCTTGCAGGCATCAATCGAATACTGAACCGTGCACGCCTCGCGCGCGGCCTGTTATTGACCTGCCTGATGCTCCTGGCCGATTCCGGCTGGGCCATGCAAACGCTCCGGGTCGGCCTGTACCAGAACCTTCCGAAGGTGGGCGTTTCGGAGCGTGGGAAGCCCACAGGCATTT
>JAEZAA010000074.1 GCA_023430625.1 Pseudomonadota bacterium | reverse complement strand
TACTCATGCTGTTAACACTCTCCTGTCCACTATCGTCGACCTCGAAGACTACAGAGAGTCAGGTTTGTTGTCATGCAAAACGGGAATGCCCGACTCGGCGCGAGGACACCTGCTGGAGAGACGGCTTCACTTCGGCGCCAATTCAACCTCGGAGCGCTTCGCAAAGAGCCGGGGCAGAATCACGCCATTGCCAATCAACACACCGAGCATCACCAGCACCATACCCACCAGTTGCGCCGGCCGTGGCAAATCGCCCAGCCCGATTCCCACCAGCAGCGTGAACACCGGGACCAGATTAAAAAACAGGGCAGCCCGCCCTGGCCCCAGTGTCTGCACGCCCTGCAACCAAAAGATGTAGGCCAGCACCGAGCCGAACAGGCCCATATAAAGCAGGATCAGATGGAACTGAATATCCAGGTGCGGCAAAAACGTCAGGGGTTGCTCCATCCATAACGCAGCGATCAGCAAGCTGACGGCGCCCGCACCGATACTCCACCGGGATAGCTGCAGGGCTGGCACATTGCCCGCGTATTTCTTGCAGCACACCGTGTACAGGCTCCAGCAGAGGCAGGCTCCGATCATATAGAGATCGCCGATGGCCAGGTGCAGCTGATGACCTCCACCGCCGAAAATCACCAAGGCGACCCCGCAAAAGCCTAAAACGGCGCCAAACCAGTGCTGCAACCCCACCACGCCACCAATCAGGACGGCCGCCAGCAGCGTCGTCACCAGCGGACTGGTTGCCATGATCAGCGCCCCATTGAGCGCAGAGGTCGTCTGCAAACCATAGAAGAACGCGAAGTTGAAGCCGAAGACGCCCAGAATTCCCAGCCCGACAAGCTGGAGTTTTGCCTTGCCAGACAGAACAGATTCCGGCCGCCGCCACAGCCGCATCAACAGAAACACCAGTGCCGCGATGGCAAAGCGCTCCGCTCCCGCCGTCAACGGCGGCACCGATCCCGCCAGGGCCGAGGCAGCGTTGAAATTACTCCCCCAAAAGAACATCGCCAGGAACATCAAGAACAAAACACTTTGGTCTTTCCTGCTCATTACACGTCTCGTCGAAACTGCCGTTGATTCAGAGGCCGCTACTTTACGCCCATTTTTGGCCTAGGGCTCTCTCGGATATCATTCCTGGCGAAGCTCAAAGAGAGAAGCTACCTCGCTACAATGGCTGCAAGTCAGCTTCTTATCAGAGGGGGATTTCTAGAGACAATTGGAAAGGAAGAGACGTCACAACGTGCTGGTGGGCACTAACGACGACATTTCTGATATAAAAGATCCGACAATTCTCTGCGCCGATCCCTTAGGCGATTACCTGTGCTTTCCTTGTATCCGGACCGAAGTCTTTTTTGAATTCGCTCAAGTTCATCACGGTAACTATCACACTGATTCCTGTAGCTGGACTCACTATGGCTATAGCGATCGTACACTTGTTCCACATGTCGATGCGGACGAGGTGTCATTTGCGATGACTGCTTTTCCGAGGGCTCGACACGGCTCCCCATTGCCCGGGCAGGGCCGGATTCCATTCTGTGAATAGGCGGCAGATCAGGAGTAACGTCTCTATAACTCGACGTATTCTTGGGCGCCGAATCGGAATAATGCACTCGTCCCTTGGCATCCTGCCATTTGTATATTTCCGCTTGTGCCTTCTCGGGTGCGCCAACGATTAACGCAATGAATGAAAACAGAGTAACTCTAAGCAGCGTTGAATAAGCGACGGCTGTGGGGAACATGACAACTCTCCCTGTTGAATCAGAGTTCTATGAGATTAGCCGTGGCTTTGCTGCTTGTCGAATTACGGTCGACGTGTCGGAACCCTAGTCTCCAACCGCACCAGCCATTAGATTCTCCGGATCAAAAACGGCAGACGCTTTCACGGACAGGCCCTGCATTCAACTGCAATACTCACCCCTGCCGCCATGACCAGGAAACGTCACGATGAAAGCGACACCCATTCTTTTGCAAAGAATCCTTCTACTGATCGCCCTAACCTTATCCAGCTTCAATACCGCCTGGGCGTTTGAGCTAATCCAGCTAAAACAGCAAAAGCCCTATGTGCTGGAAGTCCGCTATGGCACCCAGGAAAATCTCCCGACCTCTACAGAGCCCTCTGCGGAGTTCCTGGCCAACGCGGAGTCTCTGGACATTCGGGTGGCGCCAACCGATTCCAACCAGATCGCTAGCGGTCCCTTTACCTTCGGCTTTGCGTTGGCGCCTGGGCAAAAGGCGGAGACTTACGCGGTGAGGTTTCAGGGAGCGTATCAATTGCAGGACTCAGGAAAGTCCTTTGAAGGCGCCAGTCTGGTGCGGCTGAACGAATGGGTGCTGATTGCGGAGACGAGCATGACCGTACTCACACCAAATGGCGAGAAGCGTCAGATCTTTTCGGTGGCGATGCGGTTGCGCGCGGATTAAAACGCTGGGGCAATGCTGGGGCAATACAGAGGAATGGATGATGCTTGGAGATTGGTCGTTGCATTGAGATTATCCTAGGCCAACATGCCCTAGAACTGTCTCAACGTTATGCTAACTAATTGAAAAAATGGTCGGGACAGAAGGATTTGAACCTTCGACCCCCAGCACCCCATGCTGGTGCGCTACCAGGCTGCGCTATGCCCCGACATAAAGAACGCTGATTCGAATGACTCAGCGGGTGCGAATATTACCCCAAGGTTTTCTGGAAAGAAACCTCTTTCTGGTAAAAAGGTTACAAAAACGGTGCTCTCGTCAGTGGTTGCTCAGAAAACCTACAAAAGCCCGGCGCGCTTGACCTGAAGGTAGCGGTTGATGACTTGGGATTGCAGCTCGTTGGGGCCGCAATCCAGCACCATGACGGATTCCGCCTGCAGGCGTTCCTGCATTTTTCGTCGCTGCTCCAGATAGGACACAGTTCCACAATAACGCAGGGCCGCGTCGAACTCCTCAACCGGCGCCTGCAGTACCTGATCCAGTGCCCGCTCCCGCAGATTGGCAACCAGCACCAGGTGACGGCGGCGTAATAGCCTGATGCCCAGCAGCACGTCCTCGCAGTCTTCGTCACGCAAATCCGTCACCAGCACGATCAGCGCCCGCTTGCGCTGACGCTCCATGAGCTGCTGGGCGGCCGCCAGGTAATCCGACGCAAAAGCACCCGCATGCAGATCATAGAAACCATTGAGCAGGCGATGTAGATTGGCAGCCCCCTTCACAGCCGGTACCCAACGGGTATCGCGGCCAAAACTCATCATGCCAACGGCGTCACCCTGCCGTAACGCTACATAGGCCAGCATCAGACTGGCGTTGAGGGCCTGGTCGAAATGGCTCAGGTCGCCGTCGCGGGCACGCAGGCGCCGCCCGCCGTCGAGCATTAGCACCAGCTGTTGGTCCCGCTCGGTCTGGTACTCGCGGGAAATCAGCTGAAGCCGTCTCGAGGTTGCCTTCCAGTCGACCTGGCGCAGCACATCGCCGGTCTGGTATTCACGCAGTTGATGAAACTCGGTGCCGGCGCCCCGCCGGGGGCCGCGGCGGATGCCTATTCGCGTGTTCGGGTCTGCGGCCAGAAGGTCGTAACGGGCCAAGGCGGCAAAATTTGGATAGATGCGGGTGTCCGTCTGGGCCGGTTCATAGAACTGCAGATCCCAAAGCCCGAAGGTAGAACCGATCCGTAGTTCAACGCCTGGAAATACCGCCAGCCCCCGCGTCAGTGGCCGCAGCCGATAACGAATCTCCGCTGTCTTGCCGGGCTGCAGTTCCACCCGCAACGGCAGTCCCTCCGCCTCACAGGCAGCCGGACAATGATCGAACACCTCGACAGCCGCAGCCCGAGTCAGGCGATGCTGGATTCGCAGCCGGGCCTGATGCCACTGCCCCAGTGCGAGACTCCCCGGGAGCAGGCGCTCGAGGCTGATTGGCGGCAGGCGCCGCGCCTGCACAAGATCCAGCACGGCAAGTGTCACGAACAGCGCCAACAGCATGCCACCCAGGCTTGAGAGGCGCCCGTCGAGTTCAGGCCAGATTCCCTCCGCAATGGCGACCGCGCAGGCGACCAGCACCAGACACAGCGTCAAAAGCAGCAGCCGCTGGGCGGGACGCACCCGATACAGCTTCATTGGCGCGGCGCATCCACCTGGTCGAGCAGATCGGCCAGCAGGCGATCGGCGCGCACGCCTTCGATCTCCATGTCCGGGCTCAGCAACAGGCGATGCCGCAACACCGGCGGCGCCACCTGCTTGATATCGTCCGGTATCACATAGCCACGCCCCATCATCAGGGCCCGTGCCCGGGCGGCCTCCACCAAACCAAGGCTCGCGCGGGGCCCTGCGCCGCGGCCGATACCGCGCCAGTCGCGGGTGGCCCGGACCAGGCGCACGGCGTAGTCGATAACCTGCTGATCCAGGGTGATTTGCCCGACCTGTTGCTGGAGCGCCGTTAACTCGGCCGGCGTGATCTGGCTGGTCAATGCCGCCAGATAATCCTGGGGTCCAGAGCCGCTGGCCGCCACGCGGCGGACCAAGTCAACTTCATGCTCCAGATCCGGATAGTCCATGAAGATCTTGAGCATGAAGCGATCCAGCTCCGCTTCCGGCAACGGGTAGGTACCGTCCTGCTCGATGGGGTTCTGGGTCGCCAGCACCATGAAAGGCTCACCCACGGGATAGGAGGCGCCTTCGATGGTCACTTGCCGCTCCTGCATCACCTCCAGCAGTGCCGCCTGGGTTTTGGCCGGAGCACGGTTGATCTCGTCCGCCAGCAACAGGTTGGTGAAGACGGGCCCCTTGCG
>JAEZAA010000073.1 GCA_023430625.1 Pseudomonadota bacterium | reverse complement strand
CCGGCGAGTTCGGGTTGAACAGCGGGCTGAAGGACTTGTGGAGTTCGGAGGTAATGTAGTTCTGCCACTCCATCACCCGGTAGCGGGCCAGGCTGCCAGCGGCGGGCATGAGATCTTCCCGTCCGGCGCGGTCGCAGATGTACTGTGCGATCACGGGGCCTTCACTGAGCGTCTCGCCGCCTTCCAGTACCAGCAGCGGTACCGAGCCCTTTGGGTTGATGCTGTAATAGTCGAGGCCATGCTCGGTTTGGTGGGTTTTGGTATTCACCCGCTCCAGGGAAAAAGGCTGTTGTGTTTCCCGTAACAGAATATGGGGGGCCAGGGAGCATGCACCGGGAGAAAAGTAGAGCTTCATTGCCAAGTCCTATGCAAGTGACGGGTCGGGCACGCAGGCTAATGCGTGCTTGGTTTGTTGATGAAGAGCGTTTTGTGATGGAGAGATTAACGGAGCTAAAAATAATTAAATAATATTGTTTGTTCAATTTAATGATAATTGCTGTTTATCGTGTTTGGCGGTCCTATGACGTTTGAGCAATTGCGGGTGTTTCACGCGGTCGTCAGCACCGGCACCTTTCGCGGCGCATCCGAGCGGCTGCACAAGTCGCAACCGGCGATCAGCAAGATGGTGCAGAACCTGGAGGACGAACTGGGGGTCAAGCTGTTCACCCGGGACAGCTATCGGCCACAGCTCACGGAAGCGGGCCGTGCCTTTTACGAGAGAGCTGCGGATGTGCTGGAGCAGACGATTCAACTGGGCAATTTCGCCCGACGCCTGGGAAACCAGCATGAGCCACTGGTGCATCTGGCGATCAATGCGGTGTGCCCGCTGCCACCGGTGCTGCAGACGTTGCGGGATATTCAAGAACGTTTTCCGGGTACCGAACTCAAGTTCTCGACCGAGCATCTGGCTGGCGTTATCGAGCGCTTATACGAGAACCAGGTGGATCTGGTGATCAGCACTCAGACCGATATGGACTGCCGCATTATGGAAGCCGTGCCATACACCACGGTACGGATCATTCCCGTGGCACATGCCGATCACCCGTTGGCGCAAGGGGAGCAGGTCAAGCTGCTGGCCGAGGTGCAACCCCATGTGCAGGTGATTGTGGCAGACAGCAGTCGCGGCCGGCTGAATCAGAGCTTTGATGTAATGCCGGGTGCGCGACGCTGGCGGGTGACGGACGTGGCGGCCAAGAAAGAAATCATCCTGGCGGGGTTGGGCTGGGGCGGGTTGCCGGAGCACGTGATCAGCGCGGAGCTGGCATCCGGCCAACTGGTGCCCCTGCGGATCGACGGCTTCAGCATCCGGACCCTGCGCCTGTATCTGATTCGCCGCAAGGACCGGGCGGCGGGACCGGTGGCGCAAGTAATTTGGGATGCGCTGCAGTATTCATCATGATCAACAGGTGGCTGTACGCTTTTTCTGCGGAGCAAGGCCCATTCGGGTTAACGCGGGCACGGGGGTGACTATGAGAGTGGGACGTCTGGCGGTTGCGTTTGTGGGAGGGATTGTAGCCTGGCAATTGCCAGACCAACCGGAAGTCCAGGCGGGTCTGGCGCTGTTCGTGCTGGTGGGCCTGTTGTGGCTGACCGAGGCAATTTCCCTGACCTTCGCCGCCCTCATGGTGCCGGTGCTGGGGGTGTTTTTCGGGTTAACCGACGTTAAAGGTGGCTTGGTCAGCTTTGCCAATCCTGTCATCTTCTTGTTCCTGGGCGGTTTCGCTTTGGCGGCGGCCCTGTCACGCCATGGGATCGATCGCTGGTTGGCGCAACAGTTATTGGCACTTTCCCGCGGTAGCGCGCTGCCGGCAGCCCTGATGCTGGCGCTGGCGACCGCACTGCTTTCCATGTGGATCAGCAACACTGCCACCGCCGCCATGATGCTCCCGCTCGCGCTGGGTCTCTCGGCGCCGCTGGCGGATAACTATCCCCGCTACCGCCTGTATCTCCTGCTGGCGTTGGCCTGGTCGGCCAACATCGGGGGCATGGGTACCCTGGTCGGAAGCCCCCCCAACGCCATTACTGCGGCGGCACTGGGTTGGGATTTCGACGACTGGCTCCGGGTTGGCCTGCCGGCGGTCGCGGTGCTGCTTCCGGTGGCGTTGGTAGTGCTCTTTTTCGTAGCCCGACCGGAGCCAAGCCTGCCGCGGGTTGATACAGGGTCGAAAGTGCATTTCCCCCGCAATGCAGGCGCCTATACCACGCTGGCAATTTTTGCCCTGACGGTGGTGCTCTGGGTTGGCGGCGCTTGGTTCGGCAAATCCGTTGGGATCACGAAGGACTTCGATGCCTGGGTTGCCGTTCTGGCGATTGTGCTTTTGGGGATAACCCGCTCGGTGGAATGGAAGGACGTGGAGAAGCAGGCGAACTGGGGGGTATTGCTGCTGTTCGGGGGAGGGATTGCGCTTTCCGCCATTATGCAGTCATCCGGAACCAGTGCCTGGATTGCGACGGAGGTCAGTCACATCATTCCTCCGGAGCAGCCCTGGATCACCTATCTGCTCGTGGCACTCTTTGTGGTGTTCCTGACGGAGCTGGTGAGCAACACCGCCACGGCGGCCTTGCTCGTACCTTTGATGATGCCAGTAGCGGCCATGGTTGGAGCGAGTCCGGAGGTGACGGCGGTTATCATCGGTCTCGCGGCCAGCTGTGCATTCATGCTGCCCGTTGCCACACCGCCGAATGCCCTGGTGTACGGGACCGGTGCAGTGCCTCAGAGGTCGATGATCAGGGCCGGAATTCTTATGAATCTGGTGTGTGTCCTGGTGCTGGGATTAGGTATTAACTTGTTGATGTAGCTGAGTCAGAACTCAGCTTTGGGCCGGGGCCAGTGGCGGCGTGACGGGAAGCGGCTTGGGCGCTTCGACCTCAGTGTCGTGCTTGGTCGCCGGGGTCATGGCAAGGAAGCTTTGGGGCAGGGATTTCAGTGCCGCCATCAGGAGTCCAAAGGGCGAGGGCTCACTGCCTTCGTTGGTGCCTAAGTCAACCAGATGGAAATGAAGATAGGTGACGTCCTGCACGTCCGGGCCATTGGTGTAGAACCGATAGCTGGATATGGCCTTGGACCGCATCAGATAGCCCGCGACCTGATAGGCATCGACCAGATACGGCATGTCCTCCACGGAAATGTCGCCCGCATGCTTGATATCGCGCTTCGGAATGATGACATAGTCCTTGCCTGCATTGGGCAGGGGATTCATCATCACCACCGAACGGTCGGTTTCGTAGACCACGGAAGGCAACAGCCCAGGTAATTTCTGCATACCAATGGAGCCCATCAGGCCCAACAGGTCATTCGGCTCCAGACACCGCTCGCATTCGTTCAGTGCCAGGAAAGATCGAGGCTGGCTCTGATTGAACAGATAACCGCCTACCAGTACGCCCACGCACAGACAAATCAACGGGAATACCAGTTTCTTAAACATCATTCGGGACCTGGTTGTATGCAGGGAAACATGCGCTAATTTGAAGTAAGACTCAGCTTTGGGACATCCGTAGATCCCACGAGAGACTGTCGAAAAAGTGATCGAAGTGGCGGAGTATAGCAGGGGCTAACCGGGTAGGCCGCCTATCGCAAATCTGCGACAATGCGCGCCGCACTATAGGCTTCGGTACGTTCTGCCGCACCCAATCTACAGGTTATCTGAACAATGCAGTTACAAGGTCTCGATATCGCCGCGCTGGTGGTTTATCTCATGGGCATCCTGGCCATGGGGCTTTACTTTGCCCGGCGCAACACCTCCACCGAAGAATACTTTCTGGGCGGGCGCCAGTTCGCGGGCTGGGTCATCGGCCTGAGTCTGGTGGGCACATCCATTAGTAGCATCACGTTCCTCGCCTATCCCGCCGATGGCTTCAAAGCCGCCTGGTTACGTTATCTGCCCAACCTCATGTTGCCGCTGGCCGCCATTGTCGCCGTCTCCCTGTTCATTCCCATTTTTCGTAAACAGGCGCTGACGACTGCCTACGAATACCTGGAGCTGCGCTTCGGGCCCGGCGTGCGGGCCTACGGGGCCGCCGCCTTTGTATTTGCGCAACTGGTGCGTATCAGCACGAACTTGTATCTGCTGGCATTGCTGATTCACGAGGTAACCGGGCTGGATACGACCTGGAGCGTGTTCATCGCTGGCGGGTTCGTTGCGATCTACACCATTGTGGGCGGCATTGATGCGGTCATCTGGACCGATGTGGTGCAAACCATCGTGCTGATGCTGGGTGGTCTGGCGGTGTTGCTGGTGATCGTGCAGGCCTTGCCGGGTGGGATGGGGCAGATCCTGGATGTGGCCAACGCGCACAACAAGCTGTCGTTTGCCGACTGGCAGAATGGCGAAACGATTCCGCTCAGCTGGGACCTGTCGCTGCTCAGCAAAACCGGCACCATGATGCTGCTGCTCGGCTTGATCAACTGGCTGACGGAATACGGAACCAACCAGAACGTGGTGCAGCGCTACATTGCCGCTCGCAGTGACCGCGAGGCGCGCAAGGCGGTCTGGGTCTGCGTGTTGGCCAGCGTGCCCATCTGGGCGTTCTACATGTTCCTGGGCACCGCGCTCTATGTGTTCTATCTCCAGTTCCCAGCACCGGAAGTCACGGAGATGCTGGATGGCACCCGCAAGGCCGAGCAGATATTACCCTGGTTTATCCTGCGTGAAATGCCGGTGGGACTGACGGGGATCGTGATTGCTGCGGCGCTGGCAGCGGCCATGTCCTCCTTGGACAGCAGTATTAACGCCATCTCGACGGTGTCGATCAACGACATTTACCGCCGCTTCCTGCTCCCAAACGCGGACGACCGTCATTACTTGCGCGTGGCCTATGGCATCGCCACGGCGGCCAGTATCCTGATGATCCTCGGTGCCCTCTATATCCTGAAGGCCGAAACTAAGACCCTGCAGGATTACGCGACGATCCTGGTTTCCCTGTTCGGGGGTGGTTTGCTCGGGCTCTATGGGGTCGCATTCGCCACCAGCCGCTTCCGGGGCTTCATTCCCTGGATCGGCATCGCTGCTACGCTGACATTCACCGGCTGGACGATCGCCGTCAGCAACGGCTGGCTGGCTGTGGAGCTGCCCTTTGATCTCTACTACACGGCGATTATTGCCAATCTGGTGATGGTGGCGGGGATTCTGGTGGGCTGGTTCATCAAGAGATCGCTTGGGCGCCGTCGCGCCCAAGCGTGAAGTGGTTATTGGCTGAAACGATGGGCTCGCTGACGCCGAACCCTTATCCGTGGACCTTGTCGGCAGGCTGGGGCCCCGTCAACACCGGGGCTGACTCTTGGGAGGGTGAGAACATCTGGCGGAAAAGCGGGACAAGCAGTTGTCCGCCGCGTTCGTTCAGGTGATCATCGTCGAAGTAAGCCGGCAACCCATCCACATCTCCCCAGCAACGTCCGTTACTACAGAGGTAGGGGCGGGGATCCAGCAGCTTCACACCGCATTGTTCCGCAGCGATATTCTGGGTTTCCCAGATAAATTTATGGCGTGCTTCGTATTCGTCCAAACTGATCGATATCCGCCGTGGCTCGCCGCGAAGCAGGGCACGACCCATGATTCGCGGTACATCCAGCTTTAACTCGGGAATGGGGCGCAGCATGTACACCGGACGATGGGCCGCGAACGCACAGGCCGTATCGATAATGCCCTGGCGCATCTCCGCGTAATAGTCCTCGGTTCGGGCCGCGTAGGGCTTTGTTATATAGGTATGAGGCTGCGTCGTGGGACTGTCTTCGTTGTAGCCTTCAATTGCGGCCGTAATCCGGTTCACGATCAGGATCGGTGCCTCGGCGGGCAATGACTGAGCGCGGGTAACGGCATCGGCGACAAATTCGCCACACTCGAAAGAGCGGTCTTTCAGGTACTGAACATTGGCGATGGTTGTGCAGTTGGAGGAGGACCAGTCCAGCACATGGTGATCGGCGGATGGCAGAGCCTTTTCCACGGACCGGACGACGGATTGGGCATGACTGTCGCCAATTACGATGACGCCCAAGGTGTCGCCACCATAGGTACAAGCGCGCTGTTCCTCGTTGGATTTGGTATAGCACTGCTTTTTCATCGGGTTCTTGTTGTTGGCTTCCGCAAACACCGCGTTAACCTGCGGATCCAACCGGCCATAGATCCCGTCGTTGTCTTTGATCAACTGGAAAGGCAACGCGATCACGACCAGGACGCAAACAATGGCGAACGTCTGCCTTCTTGGTTTGAGTGCAGTGAGCCGCAGGCGGGCGGGGCCTTCGATATAAGCCCAAGAAAGCCATCCCAGTACCAGGGTAAGGGCCAGCGCAATCACGACGGGCACCAACTGCTGTTGAAGCTCGAAGTACACCAGGCCGACGCAGAGCGGCCAGTGCCACAAGTAAATGGAGTAGGAAGTCTTGCCGAGCCATTGCAGGGGCGCAGAGGTGGAAAGCCACGAAGATCTCTGTGCTGCCAGTAACACCAGAGCCGTCCCCAGTGTGGGCAGCAACGCCCAGTAGCCAGGCCAGATCACGTCGGAGTTCAACCACAGGATGCTGGCGGCGATCATCAGAAAGCCTACGCACTCCAGCACACGGCCGGCACGAGTCGAAAGCTGGAGCCGGTTGGCATAAAAGTAGACCAGACCACCCGCCAACATTTCCCAGGCGCGGGTATGCAACAGATAGAACGAGCCGCTGGGGTCGCGTGGGCTCAGGACGACGCTTGATGCAAGCGACGCCAGGAAAAGCCCCAGAATGGCGTAGCCCAGCACTTTGCGATCCGGCCGAAGTTTCCAGACCGCCATGAGAATGACGGGGAACAGCAGGTAGAACTGCCACTCCACAGAGAGCGACCAGGTGTGCAGGAGCCATTTTTCATGGGAGGCGGCATCAAAATACCCCGCCTCTTGCCAAAACCGGATGTTGGAGATGAAGACGATGGCCCGGATGCCATGCGAGGCCAGCATTTCGTAATCCTGGGGGCCGAGCAGGAACCAGCCCGCGACCATCAGGAACGCGCAGAGCCCTAACAACGCGGGCAAGATACGGCGAGCGCGGGCCAGGTAAAACTGGGCGAGGGAGAAAGCTCGTCCGCGTGTGGCTGAGGTGCCGGATGCAGAGGCGCACAAGCCCTCCACAATAATACCGGTCATCAAAAAGCCCGAGATGACGAAGAAAACGTCAACCCCAACAAAACCACCGGCAAAGCCCGGTACGGCAAAGTGGAATAACACCACCGCGACAACGGCCCATGCTCGCAACCCATTGATATCTTTGCGGAAATCCATCGATCAACCTGACTAATGTAAATAAATCGGTAGAGTATAGTCCCTGTTCGGGACGGGCTCGAAAATTCGGGAAAAGAAAGATACACGGACGGCGGCGCCAGTTCTATCCGGTTAATCACCTGTACAGGGATGAGATCAGGACGCGCTTTGTGAGGGCGGGAAACGAAAAAGGCCCTGTAAAAACAGGGCCTTTTTCTTCCTAGGAATTGGTGGAGACGGCGGGAGTTGAACCCGCGTCCGCCAGTACTCTGCCATCGGCTCTACATGCTTAGACACCTTCTATTTATTTAACCTTTCGCGGCCCGAAGGGCAGGGCGCTCAAGGTGAGCTCCTAAGTTTTAGTAGTTTGGTCCCGGAGCAAGACCGCACCACGAGCTTGTTAGATATGACACTTGAGAATTCCTCGGAACAAGCACCTAGGCTCAAGTGCTAGCGGCCCTTAGGCTGCTAGAGCGTAGCTATCGTCGTTTGCGACTATTGTTTGTAACGATGGATTTACGAGATTCGTTACACTCTCGGCATGCACCTCAGGTTTTGCCACCAGCGTCGAAGCCAGGTCGTCCCCTTTAGTGTTGCCTCAGTATATGAGGGTGGCCATTCCTTATTCAAGGCTATCGGCTTAAAGTTTTTTAACCATAGGCCATCGCCAGATTCTCAAGCTCCTGATACGCCAGGGCAAAGTCGTTCATGACGGTGCCGGGGTCGGGAATCAGGCTCTTGTCGGCGATCAGGCCGAACTGGACCGTGCCGTTGTAGCTGAAAATGCTGAGGCCCACCCCCACTTCGCCCGATTGCGGTACCCAGAACATGGGTTGGCGCAGCCGGCTGCCGGCCAGATACAGCGCATCCGCAGGGCCGGGGACGTTGGTCATGACGGCGGATGCCTTGCGGCTGAGCAACTCCAGGGCGGTTTGCTCAAAGGCATGGGGGCCTTTGCCCAAGGCGCTGAGCAGGCCGTAAAAGATCTGGGCCTGATGCGAGTGCTTCAGGTTGTGCATGTTGGTCTTCAACTGCTCGAAGCGGGTGAGCGGGTCGTGGATGCCGACCGGCAACGGCAGAATCACCAGGCCGAACTGGTTGCCGAGGGTGGTAATGGGCTTGTCCAGGGGGCGCAGGTTGAAGGGGATGGCCACGTGGATCTGTTCGTTGGCAATGTCGTCGCCACGACGCACCAGGTACTTGCGCAACGCGCCGGTCGCCGCTGCCAGCAGAACGTCGTTGACCGTGGCGCCCATGGCGCGTCCCAGGTCCTTGACGTGCTTTAGGTTCAGGGGCTTGGCCCAGGCCACGCGTTTTCGCCCGCTCAACCGCCGCTTGAGACAGGTGGAGGGGTCGGGCGGCATGATGCCGACACGGGTCAGCTCAGAGCTGATGGCCAGCCCCTGCTTGGCCAGTTGCAGGAAGTTCTGGGGGTGACGAACGAACTCCCAACTCTCCGACAGGAGCTCCTGGCTGAACTGCAGGCTGTCCTGCAGGATGCTGCGGGCTGGATGCAGACTGTCATGGCCATTGGTCTTGACCGGCGACAGGATGGTCTTTGCCGGCTCGCAGATCTGTGCCATGGAGGCGGAGTCGGTGACGGACAGCAGCACGCGGACCAGGGCCAGGCCGTCGGCGATGCAGTGGTGGATGCGGGCAATCAGCGCAGAGCCGCCGTTATAGTGCTCCACCAGGTGTACCTGCCACAAGGGGCGGGTATAGCAGAGTGGCGTGCTGTTAAGGTCGGCGGCCAGCTTTTGGAGTTCGAGTACGCTACCATCGCCGGCCAGTGCCACCCGATGGATATGATGGTCCAGATCGAAGGCGGGATCATTTTCCCAGTAGTAGCGGCCATCCTCGCTGATAACCCGCTGGCGGAAGCGCTCGAAGGCCAGAAAGCGTTCTTCGATCACGGCTTTGAGATAGCGAATGTCGACAGGGTCGTCGAGAATCAGCACCACGCCAATCATCATGAGATTGGTGGCCGATTCCATCCGCAGCCATGCGGTATCCACCGATGACATGGGTTCACGTTTCGAGATCATGGCAGTCCTTTTGCGTACAATCTTTTTTCTGGTATGGGCCATTTCGGGAAAGCGAATGGCCACATGGTGTCGTCCTGGACAGCGTCATCTTAGAGGAAGGCCTACCTGGCAAATGAGACAAAAGTCTCTATTCCTACTTTCGAGCGCCTGATTCTGGAGAAGCCCCGGTTAGCATCCCCTTACTTGTTGTGCTCCCGAACAATGCGCTGTTTCTGCCGGCCCCAGTCCCGATCCTTTTCGGTAGCCCGCTTGTCGTATTCCTTTTTACCCTTCACCAGGGCGATTTCGCATTTAACCTTGTTACCTTTCCAGTACAGTGCCAAGGGCACGCAGGTATAGCCCGCCTGATGCACCTTGCCGATAATCTTGTCGATCTCGTTCTTGTGGAGCAGGAGTTTACGGGTGCGTTGCGGGTCTGCCACCACGTGGGTCGAGGCCGAGGTCAGCGGGGTGATATGGGCGCCCAGCAGCCAGACTTCGTTGTCCTTGAGCAGGACGTAGGAATCCACCAATTGCACTTTTCCAGCGCGCAGACTTTTCACTTCCCAGCCAGTCAAAGCCACACCGGCCTCAAATCGGGTCTCAATGTGATATTCGTGTTTGGCTTTCTTATTGAGCGCGATCGTGCCGCCTGAAGGGGCGGTCTTTTTGGATGCTGACATGGTCCTTTATGACACCTTTTGCACGTGGCCCTGCAAAAATAATGAATTCGCCGTCACAATGCACCCTAAAGGATGACTGTACTGTCGAGAAAGCGGCCATTGTAGCCGAAGTCGGCGCAACTTGCTTTCGTCGTTCTTGTTCGACGCCTTCCCGTGAATCTCCTAGAATGATGATCCTCACTCATCGCCGCGATGACACGCTGGCAAAGCCGGCACCGTCCTGGCGATCACTTCATCTGTGTTGCTGGAGGTTTCTATACTGCTGCCGAGGCGACAAGCGGACTCCCACCTGAATAGCCGAACGGCGGGGTGCGGATCATGCTGATCAAACATGAGACGCCCCATGGCTCCTGGGGCGGGCGTCGCACCTTCGTGTTCGCCTCTGCCGGCGCCGTTGTCGGGCTCGCCAATTTTTGGCGCTTCCCGTATGCGATGGCGGAGAACGGAGGCCTTTGGTTTCTGCTGACCTACGCGGGCTTTCTGATCCTGTTCGCCTTGCCACTGCTCTATGGCGAGATGCTGCTTGGGCGCCTGGGTCGCTGCAGTCCTGTCGGTACTATGGGACTCTTGGTAAAGGACTTTAGTTCCCACTCACGCTGGCGTTCGATCGGCGCGCTGGGAACGACGGCGGGCCTGCTGACACTGGCGCTGTATACCGTCGTTGCCGGCATGACCCTCGCCTATGTCTTCAAGTCTGCGTTTGGCGAGTTTTCCAATGCCTTGCCGGCACAGGTGGGCGCCTCGCTTTCCCGTATGCAGAACGATCCGGCGCAGCTACTGGCCTGGGAGTTTCTGTTCATGCTGGGCGTGCTGACGATCCTGGGGCGAGGGGTCAACCGCGGGATTGAGCGGGCATGTCTTTACCTGGTTCCGTTGTTTCTGCTCATTCTGGTGGGGCTGTTGGTCTATGCCCTGGTGCGGGGCGATGTGGAGGCGGCACGGATCTATCTATTCGGAGATGCAGCGCAGTCTTATACCTGGCAAAGCCCGCTGTATGCCGCACAGCATGCCTTCTTCACCCTGGGAGTCGGCATGGGCGCCATGATGGCGTACGGGGCCTATTCTCCGGGCCGCTACAGCATGTTGCCGGGACTGTTTTGGGTGATTGGCGTTGATCTGCTGGTGTCGCTGCTGGCGGGGCTGATGATCTTCCCCCTGGTGTTTGCCGCCGGGCTGGGCCCGACCCAGGGGTTTGACCTGATGTTTCTGGTGATGCCTCTCACCTTTGGGCAGCTGCCCCTGGGGCAGCTCCTCGCCGCCTTGTTCTTCGTGCTCATGACCCTGGTGGCTTGGGGTTCGGCCATTGCGCTGGGCGAGCCGCTGGTGGCCTGGCTGGTGGAGCGGTTCAGGTGGTCCCGGCGGGTTGCCTGCTGGCTTTTGTTTTCCCTGATGGTACCGCTGACACTGGGGCTGACCCTGAGTCTCGGTGTCTCAAGCGAACATCACTGGTACGGCGTTACCTGGTTCGGTTTTTATGATCTGTTGGTGGCTGGGCTGCTGATTCCGCTCACGGCGCTGCTGATCGCGCTCTACTGCGGGTGGGGCACGGGTGATCATGGTTTGCGCGATGCGGTCACCGAGCAGCAGTCGCTCTGGTTTTACCGGTTATGGCGAATCCTGATACGATTCGTCGCGCCGCCGCTGATCCTGGTGATCATGGTGATGGCATCGGTGAATTTTGCCCGCACCGCCTGTGATGTTGCTCTAGCCAATGGACAGGATTTTTGTGGCAGCGACCTCGATGAGCATGAGGTGGGGGCTGACACTGTCTCGGCTGTCGATCTGGCATCTGACCTGGAAGACATGCTGGAGTTCGAGGTGTCACAGGAAACGGCGTCTACGGCGCCGGTAGAAGTAAAGTCCGAGGAACGCGATGATCAAGACCATTGATCGCAGTGCGCTGGTTTGGTTTTCGGCGCAACGTATGTTTGATTTGGTAAACGATGTGCCTGCCTATCCCGAATTCCTGCCTTGGTGTGATCGGGCGGAAGTCTTGCAGCAGGGGCCGGATTGGATGTTGGCCTGCCTGGGGATTGCCAAGAGCGGCTTGCGCCATGAGTTCACAACGCGTAATCGATTGGTTCAGCCCGGCGAGATTCACATGGAGCTGGTGGACGGTCCCTTCAATCGGCTCACTGGCAGCTGGTTCTTCCGGCCGCTGGCAGAGGATGCCTGTAAGGTTGAACTGAGCCTGTCGTTTCAGCTCAGCGGGAAGCTGGCCAGCGTTGCCCTGGGGCCGGTGTTTGCCCAGGCCGCCAATACCATGGTGGACGCCTTCTGCCGTCGGGCGCAGGATTTGTACGGCTGACGCTGGCACGCCGTATGGTCAGTGCTCGGCGAGAGACAGCCTGCTTTCTGCCAGTGACATTGCCTGTTTTCTGCCTGTGCAATTAAAAGCCAGAGAAGTCTTTAAACGATTGGATGAACGAGGATGAGTGACAAGATCCGGGTTGAAGTCGTTTACGCCCTGCCCAAGCAGCAACGCCTGATTGCGCTGGACGTAGAGTCGGGGACCACCATGTATGAAGCCGTGTTGCAGTCGGGAATCGTCGATCTCTTTCCGCAGATCAATCCCGAGAAGGACAAGATGGGGATCTTCGGCAAGGCGGTCAAAAATCCCCGCGAGCACGTACTGCAGCCGGGTGAGCGCGTGGAAATCTATCGGCCGCTGGCGGTGGATCCAAAACAGGCCCGGTTAAACCGGGCTGTGAAAAAGGACGAAGACGAGGGCTGACCTGGCGGTCAGTCCGTCTTCAAATCGCAGGCGTTCACTCGGGGAGCGTCGGGCGGTCGTCGAAGATCGGGCGCTCGCGACTGGGGCGCGAGGTGAGTCCGGTGTCTTTGCTGGGCAGCAGGGTTCCGCTGTAACGGGTCATCAAATCGTTTTCATAATGAACCTTGATGACCTGCTGTTTGATGTCCCCACCTTCCCGCTGAATCGTGTAGACATAGCTTTCGAGGGCCGGATCGAAGGTCGGCTCGATCACCGGATTGCCTAAAACATAGTGGACCTGACGGCGGGTCATGCCTGGCTTGAGTTGGTCGAGCATGTCCTGAGTGATGATGTTGCCCTGCTGGATGTCGATCTTGTATACGCCAGGAAAGGCGCAGCCGGTCAGTGATAGGCCACTTAAGGCCAGACAGGCGGGAAGGACGAAGGATAGGAACTTTTGCATCTGGATAGGGATTCCACTATCTTGCTCGAAGAACGGCATGATAACCGATTGAATAACGATCTGCGAACGAGGATTGAACGTCTCCATGGCCAGTGACAATGCGGAGTTGCGTAAAGCCGGACTAAAGGTCACGCTGCCCCGTCTGAAAATTTTGAACATCCTGGAAACCACCGAAAACCACCACATGAGTGCCGAAGATGTGTACAAGGCTCTCTTGGAAGCGGGTGACGACGTGGGGTTGGCGACGGTTTATCGCGTGCTGACCCAATTTGAATCGGCGGGGTTGGTGCAACGTCATAACTTCGAGGGCGGCCATTCGGTGTTCGAGTTGGCCAAGGATGATCATCACGACCACATGGTCTGCACCAAGTCAGGTGAGGTGATTGAGTTCTTTGATCCGGTGATCGAGAAACGTCAGCACGAAATCGCTGCTGAGCATGGCTTCGAGATCGTGGACCGCAGCCTCATCCTGTATGTGAAGCCCAAGAAGAAGTAGCCAATTCTCGGCTATTTTTGAATTCTGGTCAGGCCCGTTAACGGGCCTGACTTTTTTCCAGCATCTCTTCCGCGTGCGCCAGGGTCTGTTCGGTCATCTCAATGCCGCCCAGCATGCGCGCCACCTCCCGAATCCGTTCCGGTGCGTCCAGCTTGTTGATCTGGGAATGGGTCTGGTTATCGCTCAAGCGTTTGCTGACAAAAAGATGGTGATGGCCTTGAGACGCCACTTGCGGCTGGTGGGTCACGCAAAAGACCTGACCTTTCTCGCCCAGGCTGCGCAGCATGCGCCCGACCACTTCAGCCGTGCCGCCACCGATGCCCACATCCACCTCGTCAAACACCAAGAGGGAATGCTGGAGACCTGGGCGGCCACCACCTGAATGGCAAGACTGATCCGCGACAATTCGCCACCCGAGGCAATTTTGGTCAGGGGCTTGGCCGGTTGGCCGGGGTTGGGGCTGATCAGAAACTCGATATCTTCCAGGCCGTGGGGCGCAAACTGCTCGGGCGCGTCGCCCTTGCTCTGTAGCTGGCTCTCAAAGCGCATGGACGGCATGTGCAGTTGCTTGAGCTTGTCCTGGACCAAGGCGTCGAACTTGGTCGCCGTCTGCTGGCGCTGGGCGCTCAGTGTGCGGGCCGCCGCAAGATAGCGCTCCGTCAACTGGGCGACTTCCGCCTCCAGTTGTTCCAGGCTTTGTTCGCCGCCGGCCAGGCTTTCCAGTTCGCGGCTGAGGTCCTGCTGCAGGGCAAGCAGGCCTTCGGGCGTGGTCCGATGTTTGCGGGCCAACTGGAAGATGGAGCTGAGCCGCTCTTCCACTTCTTGCAGGCGGGCCGGGTCGGCCTCGAAGTCATCGGCAAAGTGGCGCAGGTCGGCACAGGCTTCCTCGACCTGAATCTCCGCCTCCTCCAGCAGTTTGACGGCGTTCGCGATGGCCGGATGGGTATCCCGTACCGGCTGCAGACGATTGATGGCAAACCGGATCCGGCTGCTGCTGCTTTCGTCATCTTCCTTGCAGGCCTGCACGGCGGCATGGCACGATTCCAGGATGCTTTCCGCCTGGCTAAGCCGTTCCTGTTCCTGCTCGAGCTCTTCCACTTCGCCCTCGCGCAACCCCAGCTGATCCAGCTCCTGAACCTGATAGGTCAGTAGTTGCACGCGCGCTTCCGTTTCCTCGCTTTGGCCAGCCAGTTGGTGCAGGCGTTTGCTCTTGGCTTGCCACTCGCGATAGGTCTGCTGGACCCGCTCCACCTGCTCCTGAAGGTGACCGAAGCTGTCCAGCAGTCGGCGATGGGTCTCCTTTTTCAGTAACGACTGGTGCTCGTGCTGACTGTGGATGTCCATCAGCATCTCGCCGACTTCCCGCAGCATCTGCAGGGGCGACGGCTGGCCGTTGATGTAACCGCGAGATTTGCCGTCGGCACTGATCACCCGGCGCAGGATGCATTCATGGCCCTGATCCAGATCGTTCTCTTTGAGCCAGGCTTGCGCCTCGGGAATGGCACTGATATCGAACACCGCGCTGATGTCGGCGCGGTCGGCGCCATGGCGCACGCTGTCGGCGGTGGCGCGATCGCCCAGGGTCAGCCCCAGCGCATCCAGCAGGATGGACTTCCCGGCGCCGGTTTCACCACTGATCACGGTCATGCCGCGCTCGAAAGACAGGTCGATGTGCTCGGCAATGGCGAAATCACGAACGGAAAGCTGGAGAAGCATAGAGTCGTTCCATGGAAAATTTATGTGCTTATATACAGTATTTTTTGTCGCCGGTACAAGATTCATTTTGACCGCTTGAAACCCTGTCTGACCAGCCCCATATAGTCCCGAGCTTTGTACAACCTTTCAGACATTCTGGAGAGATCGTTAACCATGTCCGCAGACGAAAAGAATCTAGACCCGAACCAGGAACCCATGGAAGGCGCTGAGGCGTCCGAGGCTGGCGAAGCCGAAGCAACGACCGCCGAGGCCGGTTCCGAAGTAGAGAAACTGCAGGCGGAAGTGGCGAACCAGAAAGACCAGCTGATGCGAGCGCTGGCGGAAATCCAAAACGTCCGCCGCCGGGCCGAACAGGATGTGGAGAAGGCGCATAAGTTCGCCCTGGAAAAGTTTTCCCGCGAACTGCTGCCGGTGGTAGACAGCCTGGAGAAGACGGTTGAGGCCAGCCGCAACGCGGAAGGCGATCAGTTGGCGGCACTGCGTGAGGGGACTGAAATGACCCTGTCGCTGCTAACCAGTGCCTTGGTCAAGTTTGGCCTTGCGGTGGTGGATCCGCTGGGCGAGCCGTTCGACCCGCAACTGCATGAGGCCATGTCCATGGTGGAGCAGCCTTCCGCCGAGCCGAATTCCGTGATTGCCGTGGTGCAGAAGGGATACACGCTCAATGGCCGCCTCCTGCGTCCGGCCATGGTCGTGGTTGCCAAGGGCGGGGCTGGAAGCAAGGTGGATACCCAGGCATAACGACAGACAACGAGCAGCGCACTGGTCACTTTTTGATTGATTCGGCGCTTGAAAAACGAGATTGCGTCCAAATATAGGCAGTAACTTGGGGGCAACCTTAACGAATTCGCATTCTTAGAACAGTTTTGGAGCGACTTATGGGAAAGACTATCGGTATCGACTTGGGCACCACCAACTCTTGTGTGGCGATCCTGGATGGCGACAAGCCACGGGTAATTGAGAACTCCGAAGGTGGACGCACCACGCCGTCCATCGTGGCCTTTACCGACGACGGCGAAGTGCTGGTCGGCCAGTCTGCCAAGCGCCAGGCTGTGACCAACCCCAACAACACTCTGTACGCGGTCAAGCGTCTGATCGGCCGTCGCTTCGACGAGTCGGTGGTGCAGAAGGACATCAAGCTGGTGCCTTACAAGATCGTCAAGGCCGACAACGGCGATGCCTGGGTTGAAGTGAAAGGCGACAAGAAGGCGCCGCCCCAGATTTCCGCCGAAGTTCTGAAGAAAATGAAGAAGACGGCCGAGGATTTCCTGGGCGAGCCGGTGACGGAAGCCGTCATCACGGTACCTGCCTACTTCAACGACTCCCAGCGTCAGGCGACCAAGGATGCCGGCCGTATCGCGGGCCTGGAGGTCAAGCGGATCATCAACGAGCCGACCGCCGCAGCACTGGCTTATGGCATGGATAAGCGCGGCGGCGACCGCAAGATCGCCGTCTATGACCTGGGTGGTGGTACCTTCGATATTTCCATCATCGAAATCGCCGATGTCGACGGCGAAATGCAGTTCGAAGTACTGGCCACCAACGGTGACACCTTCCTGGGTGGTGAAGACTTCGATATGCGGGTGATCGACTTCCTGGTGGAAGAGTTCAAGAAAGACACCGGTATCAACCTGAAGGGTGACCCTCTGGCCATGCAGCGTCTGAAAGAGGCGGCGGAGAAGGCCAAGGTTGAGCTGTCGAGCAGCCAGCAGACCGACATTAACCTGCCGTACGTGACGGCCGACGCCAGTGGTCCCAAGCACTTGAACGTCAAGCTGACCCGGGCCAAGCTGGAGTCCCTGGTGGAAGACCTGGTCAACAACAGTATCGATCCTTGCCGCACGGCGCTGAAGGATGCAGGTCTGAGCGCCAGCGAAGTGGATGAGGTGATTCTGGTCGGTGGCCAGACCCGGATGCCGCTGGTACAACAGCGCGTGAAGGATTTCTTCGGCAAAGAGCCCCGCAAGGATGTGAACCCCGATGAGGCGGTGGCGGTTGGTGCGGCCATTCAGGGCGCGGTCATGTCCGGTGACGTGAAGGACGTTCTGCTGCTCGACGTAACCCCGCTGACGCTGGGTATCGAGACCATGGGTGGCGTGGCGACGCCGCTGATCGAGAAGAACACCACGATTCCGACCAAGAAGTCCCAGGTGTTCTCAACGGCGGAAGACAGCCAGACTGCGGTAACCATCCACGTGGTACAGGGTGAGCGTAAGCAGGCTGCCCAGAACAAGTCCCTGGGCCGTTTCGACCTGGCGGACATTCCGCCGGCGCCACGCGGCGTGCCGCAGATCGAGGTGACCTTCGACATCGACGCCAACGGTATTCTGCACGTGTCCGCCAAGGACAAGGCTACCGGCAAAGAGCAGTCCATCGTCATCAAGGCCTCCTCTGGTCTGTCCGATGATGAGATCGAGAAAATGGTGCGTGATGCCGAGGCCCACGCCGCCGAGGACAAGAAGTTCGAGGAGCTGGTTACCACGCGCAACAAGGCCGATGGTATGATCCATGCGACCCGCAAGACCCTGACCGAAGCCGGCGATAAGGCTAGTGCCGAGGAGAAGGAAGCCATCGAGAAGGCGATTGCCGAGCTCGAAGAAGCGCTGAAGGGTGACGACAAGGACGACATCGAGGCCAAGACTGCGAAGCTGACCGAAGCATCCGGTACGCTGGCCCAGAAGCTCTATGCAGAGCAGGCGCAAGCAGCGGGAGCCGGTGCTGGTGCTCAGGAAGAGGATGCAGGTAAGTCGGACGAGGCCGTTGACGCGGAGTTCGAAGAGGTCAAGGACGAAGGCCGTAA
Organism: Pseudomonadota bacterium; assembly: GCA_023430625.1. Taxonomy (GTDB): domain Bacteria; phylum Pseudomonadota; class Gammaproteobacteria; order Pseudomonadales; family Oleiphilaceae; genus JAEZAA01. The sequence continues at coordinate 19,653 of JAEZAA010000073.1, read as the reverse complement.
GTAAACGGTCGCACGATACGTTGAAAGTGAGCCGGCGCGGGAGAAATCCCGCGCTGTTGTCTTTGCCGTCAGGAAACACACCTGTTATAAAGCAGGCCTCTCTTCGGGTAAGTCGGGCGCAAGGCCTTCTTCGGTTCGCCGGGTCTTTTTAGGTTCCCGAGGCCTTATTGGGTTGATGTGTTCTTGGCAGATAATGGTGACAGCTTAGGTTATGGCAAAGCGCGATTATTACGAAATATTGGGTGTTCCCAAGTCTTCGGACGAAAAAGAAATCAAAAAGGCGTATCGGCGCCTTGCCATGAAGTATCACCCGGACCGGAATCCGGGCGATAAAGAGGCGGAAGACAAGTTCAAGGAAGCCAGCGAAGCGTATGAAGTGCTGGCGGACGCCAATCGCCGGGCAGCCTACGACCAGTTCGGACATGCCGGCGTGGACGCGGCTGCGGCGGGTGGCGCTGGTGGCTTCGGTGGTGGTGCCAGTTTCAGTGATATTTTTGGCGACGTTTTTGGCGATATCTTCGGTGGTGGCGGGGGCGGCGGGCGTACCCGAGCCAATCGCGGCAGTGATCTGCGCTATACCCTGGAGCTTGACCTAGAAGATGCGGTGCGCGGCACGAATGTCAAAATTCGCGTGCCGACGCATGTGGAATGCGGTTCCTGTCAGGGCAGCGGTGCGGAAAGCGGCAGCCGGCCAGAAACCTGTGGAACCTGCCATGGTGCGGGCCAAATCCGCATGCAGCAGGGGTTTTTCTCCGTCCAGCAGACTTGTCCGCGTTGTCGCGGCACGGGCAAGATCATCCGTAATCCCTGCAAGACCTGTCATGGCGGGGGCTATGTCGAGGATCAGAAGACCCTGTCCGTGAAGGTTCCGCCGGGCGTGGATACCGGAGACCGGATCCGCCTGGCAGGCGAAGGGGAGCAGGGTGTCAATGGCGGTCCTCCCGGCGACCTGTATGTTCAGGTGGCGGTGCGCGAGCACAAGATCTTCCAGCGCGACGGCAAGAACCTCTATTGCGAGGTGCCCATTACCTTTGCCGACGCCGCGCTCGGTGGCGAGCTCGAAGTGCCGACCCTGGACGGTCGGGTCAAGCTGAAGATTCCGGCAGAGACCCAGACCGGCAAACTGTTCCGTCTGCGTGGCAAGGGCGTGGTGCCGGTACGGGGCGGCGAGCCCGGCGACCTGATGTGCCGTGTCGTGGTGGAGACGCCGGTTAATCTGACCAAGCGCCAGCGGGAGCTTCTGCGGGAGTTCCAGATGGAGGATCAGGGCGATCAGCAAAACCCCAAGAAGCACTCCTGGTTCGAGGGAGTGAAGAGCTTCTTTGACGACATGAAGTTCTGATCGGCGGGCACTCCTGTCCGGCTATATGAGGGCGACCATGATAGGTCGCCCTTATTTTTTTCTGCGCCATGATTTTCGCGGTCGTCATTCCTGCTCGCTTCTCGCCATCCTGATCCCGGCACTTTAAAGCGTGGCGCGGTTCTTTTTATTTGGCTGACGTAACGGTGTATCATGGCGCCCGTTGAATTATCCAGTGAGCAGGGGATCCGTTATGACTCGAATTGTCATCGTCGGCGCCGGTGGGCGTATGGGAAAAACGCTAATCGAGGCGGTCGGGCTGGCTGGTGCCACCTTGGCGGGCGCGGTTGAGCGGCCAGGCAGCTCTTTGATCGGTACCGATGCGGGCGAATTGGCCGGCGTAGGCCGGCTCGGGGTTGCGGTGGCGGACGATGTGCCATCCGTCATGTCCCAGGCGGATGCCCTGATTGATTTCACCCATCCCAGCGTGACGATTGGCAATGTCGAGAGCTGTCGGCGTGCCGGTAAGGCGATTGTGATCGGAACCACGGGGTTCAGCGATGCCGAGAAGGCGCAGATCCGCGAGGCAGCCCAGACCATTCCCATCGTGTTAGCGCCGAACTTCAGCGTGGGCGTCAATCTGTGCCTCAAGCTGCTGGATGTGGCCGCAAGGGTGTTGGGCGATGAGTTCGATGTGGAAGTGATCGAGGCGCATCACCGGCATAAAGTGGATGCGCCGTCTGGCACGGCGTTGCGCATGGGTGAGGTGGTGGCCGCAGCCCTGGGCAGAGACCTGGGCAAGGTTGCCGTCTACGGGCGGGAAGGGCAGACGGGTGCCCGTGAGCGCGAGACAATCGGCTTCGCCACGGTTCGCGGCGGCGATGTGGTTGGTGATCACACGGTATTGTTCGCCGGCGATGGCGAGCGGGTGGAAGTGACCCACAAGGCCTCCAGCCGCATGACCTTTGCCAAGGGCGCGGTGCGTGCAGCACTCTGGCTGCAAGGCAAGCCGGCTGGTCTTTATGATATGCAGGATGTGTTGGGGCTGCGCTAAGTCGCCGAGCGGACCGGGCGGGCGTGATCGGTAGGCAGGGACCAGCGATAGGTATATGCCACCGGACAAGGAATAGTTTGTGACGCTTTATTCATGGACAGCCCGGGAAGCGGTTGATAAAATACGGCGGATTTGAGCGCGCCATGCGCCTTTTTTTTGACCAACTCTTTCGTATCTTAAAGGCGGGACGGAGCCCAGACTCCCTCTCGCTTTTTTGCAAATGAAGCCTTTCCAGGCACATCCTGGCCTTTGACGACGGTAATTATGGAACCAAGAAAACCTGCATTACTGGCTCTTGAGGATGGCAGCATCTTCAAGGGTATCTCGATCGGGGCGGAAGGGGTTTCCAGCGGTGAAGTGGTGTTCAACACCTCCATGACCGGCTATCAGGAAATTCTGACGGACCCGTCCTACGCACAACAGATTGTCACACTAACCTATCCGCACATCGGCAATACCGGAGTCAACAGTGAAGACGTCGAGGCCGGCAAGGTCTGGGCGGCGGGCTTGGTGATTCGCGATTTGCCTCTGCTGGTCAGCAGCTGGCGTAGTGAAAAGGCTCTGGATGTCTATCTGCGTGAAAATAACGTGGTGGGCATCGCCGATATCGATACCCGGCGCCTGACCCGCATTCTGCGCGACAAAGGCGCGCTGAATGGTTGCATCATGGCCGGTGACAATGCCACGGCCGAAGAGGCGCTGGCGAAGGCTCGCGCCTTCCCTGGACTCAAGGGCATGGATCTCGCCAAGGTCGTGTCGCGTACCCAGGTCGAGGAGTGGACGGAAGGCTGCTGGGAAATTCGCAAAGGTCACAGCAAGCTGGAAGACCCGCAGTTTCATGTCGTGGTCTATGACTACGGCGTCAAGCGCAACATCCTGCGGATGCTGGTGTCCCGCAATTGCAAGGTTACCCTGGTGCCGGCCCAGACCCCGGCTGAAGACGTGCTGGCGCTCAAGCCCGATGGCGTGCTGCTGGCGAACGGACCGGGTGATCCCGAACCTTGTGACTACGCGATTCGTGCCATTCAGGCGCTGCTGCAGGCGAATATCCCCACGTTCGGGATCTGCCTGGGGCACCAGTTGCTGGCATTGGCCAGTGGTGCCAAGACCGTGAAGATGAAGCAGGGGCACCATGGCGGCAACCATCCGGTACAGAACCTGACCGATGGCACCGTGATGATTACCAGCCAGAACCATGGCTTTGCCGTGGATGAAGCCTCACTGCCCGCGAACCTGGTGGCGACCCACAAGTCACTGTTCGATGGCACCCTGCAGGGCGTTCGTCGTACCGACGTGCCGGCATTCAGCTTCCAGGGCCACCCTGAGGCCGGTCCCGGCCCCCGTGATGCGTCGCCACTGTTCGATCAGTTCATCACGATGATGCGCAAGCACCAGCGCACGGCGGCGTAAAGCCGTCGTCGGTGCCGGCCGCGTGGGCGGCGGCGCCGACCGCGAGTCGCCTGGGAACCAAGAACAGTGTAGTTGGGGAAAGCAGCGGTAAGGCTGCATGTGATAAAGCCGGTGTTGCTGTAACGCCCGGCTGGCTCCAGTTGAATTATGATCCGGTGATATAGACAGATGCCAAAGCGTACCGATATTCAAAGCATTCTAATTCTAGGGGCGGGGCCGATCGTGATTGGTCAGGCCTGCGAGTTCGACTATTCGGGTGCTCAGGCCTGTAAGGCTCTGCGTGAGGAAGGCTACCGGGTTATTCTGGTGAACTCCAATCCGGCGACCATCATGACCGATCCTGCCATGGCGGACTCGACCTACATCGAGCCGATCAACTGGCAGACGGTTGCCAAGATCATCGAGCAGGAGCGTCCCGACGCGTTGCTGCCCACCATGGGCGGCCAGACGGCCCTGAACTGCGCCCTGGATCTGGCGCGCAACGGCGTGCTGGATAAGTTTGGGGTCGAGATGATCGGCGCCACTCAGGATGCGATCGACAAGGCGGAAGACCGAGAGCGTTTCGATAAGGCGATGCGCGCAATTGGCCTGGAGTGCCCGCGCTCCCGCATTGCCCACAGCATGGAAGAGGCGATTCAGGTCATCGACCAAATCGGCTTCCCCTGCATTATCCGGCCCTCCTTCACCATGGGTGGCAGTGGTGGCGGTATTGCCTATAACCGGGAGGAATTCGAGGAGATCTGTGAGCGCGGTCTGGAAATGTCGCCAACCCGCGAGCTGCTGATCGACGAGTCCCTGATCGGCTGGAAAGAATACGAGATGGAAGTGGTCCGCGACAAAAAGGACAACTGCATCATCGTCTGCGCCATTGAAAACTTCGATGCCATGGGCGTGCATACCGGCGACTCCATCACGGTTGCGCCTGCCCAGACCCTGACTGACAAGGAATACCAGATCATGCGCGACGCCTCCCTGGCGGTTCTGCGCGAGATCGGTGTGGAAACCGGCGGCTCCAACGTTCAGTTCGGGATGAACCCGAAAGACGGCCGCATGGTCGTGATCGAAATGAACCCGCGGGTATCCCGTTCTTCCGCATTGGCCTCCAAGGCGACGGGCTTTCCCATTGCCAAGATCGCGGCCAAGCTGGCGGTGGGCTATACCCTGGACGAACTGAGCAACGATATCACCGGCGGCAAGACGCCGGCGTCGTTCGAGCCGTCCATTGACTATGTGGTCACCAAGAATCCCCGTTTCACCTTCGAGAAGTTCCCCCAGGCCAACAGCCGCCTAACGACCCAGATGAAGTCGGTGGGCGAGGTGATGGCGATCGGCCGGACCTTCCAGGAATCCGTACAGAAGGCGTTGCGCGGTCTGGAAGTCGGTGCCACGGGCTTTGATCCCAAGGTGGATCTGCAGGCGGAAGATGCCCGCGAGACCCTGTTGCGTGAGCTCAAAAATCCTGGTGGCGACCGCATCTGGTACATCGGCGATGCGTTCCGGGCCGGGATGACGCTGGAAGAAATCTATGAGTACAGCGGTGTGGATCCCTGGTACCTGATCCAGATCCAGGACCTGATTCGCGAAGAGCAGAAGCTGGAGACCATGGGCCAGGCCGAGCTGACTCGGGATGATATCTGGCGCCTGAAGCGCAAGGGCTTCTCCGATGCGCGTCTGGCGAAGCTGTTGGGTGTGTCTGAAAAGACCGTGCGGGAAAAGCGCCTGGCACTGAATATTCGGCCCGTTTATAAGCGGGTGGATACCTGTGCGGCCGAATTTGTCTCGTCCACGGCTTATATGTATTCCACGTATGAGGAAGAGTGCGAGGCCAACCCGTCCGATCGCGAGAAGATCGTCATTATCGGTGGTGGCCCCAACCGGATCGGCCAGGGTATCGAGTTCGATTATTGCTGTGTGCACGCGGCACTTGCCATGCGCGAGGATGGTTATGAAACCATCATGATCAACTGTAACCCGGAGACGGTTTCCACCGATTACGACACTTCCGATCGTCTCTATTTTGAGCCGATCACGCTGGAGGATGTGCTCTCGATCATTGATATCGAGAAGCCAAAGGGTGTCATCGTGCATTACGGTGGCCAGACGCCACTGAAGCTGGCTCGCGGGCTGGAAGAGGCCGGTGTTCCCATTATCGGTACCAGCCCCGAGGCCATCGACCGGGCAGAGGATCGCGAGCGGTTCCAGCAGATGATCAACCGTCTGGGCCTGTTGCAGCCTTCGAACGCCACGGTGCGCAGCCTCGAAGAAGGATTGCTGGCGGCCAAAGAGATCGGCTATCCCCTGGTTGTGCGTCCGTCCTACGTGCTGGGCGGTCGTGCCATGGAGATCGTGTACAAGGAAGACGAGCTGACCCGTTACATGCGCGATGCGGTACTGGTGTCCAACGACAGCCCTGTCTTGCTGGATCACTTCCTGAACGCAGCCATCGAGGTCGACATCGATGCAATCTGCGATGGCGAGATCGTGGTGATCGGCGCCATCATGCAGCACATCGAACAGGCAGGTGTTCACTCGGGCGACTCCGCCTGCTGCCTGCCACCCTACAGCCTGCCGAAAGACGTGCAGGATGAGATGCGGGAAACGGTCAAACGCATGGCGCTAGAGCTGGGCGTGGTTGGCTTGATGAACGTGCAGTTGGCCTATCAAGACGGCAAGGTGTATGTGATTGAGGTGAACCCGCGTGCGTCCCGGACGGTGCCGTTTGTCTCCAAGGCAATCGGCGTGTCGTTGGCCAAGGTGGCGGCCCGTTGCATGGTTGGTAAATCGCTGACAGAGCAGGGCTTCATCAAAGAAATCGTGCCGGAGCTGTATAACGTTAAGGAAAGTGTGTTCCCGTTTAACAAGTTCCAAGGCGTGGATCCGATCCTTGGCCCGGAAATGAAGTCGACGGGTGAGGTTATGGGTATTGGTGCCAGCTTCGACGAAGCGTTTGCCAAGGCCTCCTCGGCGGCGGGCGAAAAATTCCCGCGCGGCGGCGTGGCATTCATCAGCGTACGTGATGCGGATAAGCCTGGCGCGGTGCAGTTGGCGCGTGATCTGATCGATGTTGGATTTAAATTGGTGGCGACCAGTGGCACGGCGCAAACGCTTGAGGCTGCGGGCCTGGCGGTTACCCAGATCAACAAGGTAAACGAAGGACGCCCCCACATTGTGGATGCAATCAAGAACGGGAAGATCCAGCTGATCATCAACACGACCGAAGGGCGTCGCGCTATTGCTGACTCGGCTCAGATTCGTCAGAGCGCCTTGCAACATAAGGTGACTTATACGACGACGCTGGCGGGTGGTGAGGCGGTATGCCGCGCTATCCGGTTTGGTGCGGACAAGACTGTTCGGCGTTTGCAGGACATTCACGCAGGGAGCGAGCATCTATGAATAAGATTCCAATGACTGTTGCGGGCGAGCAGGCGCTGCGAGAGGAACTCACGCGCCTGAAGACGGTGGATCGGCCGCGCATTATCCAGGCAATCGCGGATGCGCGTGAGCATGGCGATCTGAAAGAGAATGCGGAGTACCATGCTGCTCGCGAACAGCAAAGCTTTGCGGAAGGCCGCATTAAAGAGATCGAGTCGAAGCTGTCGCAGGCTCATGTGATCGATGTAACCAGCATTGAGAACACGGGCAAGGTCATTTTCGGGGTGACGGTGGATATCATTAACACCGACACCGAGGAGAAGGTGACCTACCAGATCGTTGGTGAGGATGAAGCGGACATCAAGGGCGGCAAGATTTCTGTTTCGTCGCCTATTGCCCGCGCCTTGATCGGCAAGATGGTCGGGGATGTGGTTTCGGTTAAGGTGCCCAATGGCGTCGTGGAATACGAGATCGACGACGTTAAACACCTGTAATCCGCCGCTCAGCTCCGTGTAATTGATGTTTCGCGATACTCAATGCTCTGGCGGCGATTAAAGCCGCCGGTGCTACGAGGTTGAAATAAAAAAGCCGGCGATGCCGGCTTTTTTATGGAAGAAAGGGCCTGTTATCCCTGCATCCTTTGTTGCCGCAGCAGATTGGATAATTTTGGATTGGGCTTTTTCGCGCGTCGCAGCAGGATGGCGACATTGCCGATCGTTTGCACCAGCTCCGCCTTGGTTTGCTGGCAGAGGCTCTCGACCACCTGGTGCTTCACTTCACGATCTCCAACCTTGATCTTAACCTTGATCAGCTCATGGTCGTCCAAGGCACGCTCGACCTCCTGCAGAACGCCCTCCGACAGCCCGTTGCCGGCAACGGTGACGATTGGCTTCAAAGGGTGGGCGATGCCGCGATACTGCTTCTTTTCTTCGATGGTTAACGCCATGGGACTCTCTTTAGGGTTCAGGCTTCAGGCGGAAAGGCTCTGCAGGCAGCATGACCTGCGCGGCGAGATTCGGCCAGACTGGCAAAAAGTCGTTTCGATCGGGCCATATTTTAAGGTATCGTCAGCCCTTATTTGAAACATTATTGTTAACACGATCTTGAGGATGCCCGTGGCGCGTTCCAAATCCAGTGCCCGGTGGTTGAAAGAACATTTCGACGATCGGTTTGTCAAACTCTCCAAGCAGGACGGTTATCGCTCAAGGGCGAGTTACAAACTGTTGGAAATCAATGACAAGGATCGCCTGTTCAAACCCGGCCAGGTCGTTGTTGATCTGGGCTCGGCGCCGGGCGGATGGTCCCAGGTGGCGGTTGAGCTGGTGGGCAACAAAGGACGAGTGGTTGCCAGCGATATTCTGCCAATGGATGGGTTGCCGGGTGTTAGCTTCATCCAGGGCGACTTTACCGAGCAAGAGGTCTTCGACCGGATCCAGGAAGTCTTGGGTGAAGATGCTGTCGACCTTGTAATTTCCGATATGGCCCCAAACTTGAGTGGAATGGCCTCCATGGACATTCCCCGCGCCATGTATCTGGTGGAGTTGGCGCTTGATTTTGCCGTCCAGACGCTTCGTCCTGGTGGAGTCCTGGTGTGCAAGATATTTCATGGGGAAGGTTTTGAGCAGATCCAGCAGGCTGCTCGTGCCAACTTCGCATCGGTCGTGTTTCGCAAGCCTGAGGCGTCGCGAGCACGGTCACGGGAGACCTATCTGGTTGCCAAAGGTTTCAAGGGATGAGAACCGGCCGGCAGTAGAAGGACAGTATCCGCTTAACCGGATGAGCCTGGCAGCAACGTCTCGCGCTATCGGCGCGATTAGTTAATGCTATGGTGAATTGGGTGGGTGGAGATTATAGTAGGCGCATACGGCGTTACGATTCTATGAGGGGTAGCCCTTGAACGACATGGCAAAAAATCTGGTTTTATGGCTCATCATCGCAGCGGTGCTGTTGACGGTGTTCAACAATTTTAATCCGCAAACCTCTTCGCAGCAGATGAGTTATTCTGATTTCGTGGAACTGGTCGCCAATGGCCAGGTCCGCAAGGTCATCATCGACGGTGTGACGATTGAAGGCGAGCGTCAGGATGGCACGCACTTCGAGACGATACGGCCCAATGTGCATGACCCTGACCTGATGCCCAGTCTGATGGAGCGCAGCGTGACGGTGGTTGGGCGCGAGCCTGAGCGCCAGAGCATCTGGACCCAGTTGCTGGTGGCGTCTTTCCCGATCCTGGTCATCATTGCGGTCTTCATGTTCTTCATGCGCCAGATGCAAGGCGGTGGCGGCGGTAAGGGACCGATGTCCTTTGGCAAGAGCAAGGCTCGCTTGATGAGCGAAGACCAGATCAAGACCACCTTTGCTGATGTTGCGGGCGTGGACGAAGCCAAGGAAGACGTTAAAGAACTGGTCGATTTCCTGCGGGATCCCGGCAAGTTCCAGCGCCTGGGTGGCCGGATTCCTCGCGGTGTGCTGATGGTGGGTCCGCCGGGTACCGGTAAGACGCTGCTTGCCAAGGCCATTGCCGGCGAGGCGAAAGTGCCGTTCTTCTCGATCTCGGGCTCTGACTTCGTTGAAATGTTTGTCGGTGTGGGTGCTTCCCGTGTCCGTGACATGTTCGATCAGGCCAAGAAGCAGTCGCCCTGCATCATTTTTATCGACGAGATTGACGCTGTGGGCCGTCATCGTGGTGCCGGTCTGGGCGGTGGTCACGATGAGCGCGAACAGACCCTGAACCAGTTGCTGGTGGAAATGGACGGCTTTGAAGGCAGTGAGGGCGTGATCGTCATTGCTGCAACCAACCGTCCGGATGTGCTGGATCCTGCGCTGTTGCGTCCAGGCCGGTTCGACCGCCAGGTGGTGGTGAGTTTGCCGGATATCATTGGTCGCGAGCAGATCCTCAAGGTTCATATGCGGAAAGTGCCGCTTGAAGATGACGTGAAGCCATCCGTCATTGCGCGCGGTACGCCGGGATTCTCCGGTGCCGATCTGGCCAACCTGATCAACGAAGCGGCCTTGTTTGCTGCGCGTGCGGGGCGTCGGACGGTCGGTATGCATGAATTTGAGCTGGCCAAAGACAAGATCATGATGGGTGCCGAGCGCAAATCCATGGTTATGTCTGAGAAGGAAAAGCTCAATACCGCATACCATGAGGGTGGCCATGCCATCGTCGGACGCCTCGTGCCCGAGCATGATCCGGTGTACAAAGTGAGCATTATTCCGCGCGGGCGGGCCCTGGGTGTGACGATGTTCCTGCCCGAAGAGGATCGCTACAGCCACAGCAAACGCTCCTTGATCAGCCGGATTTGCAGCCTGTTTGGCGGGCGTATTGCCGAGGAGTTGACGCTTGGAGCCGAAGGGGTAACCACTGGCGCGTCCAACGACATCAAGCGTGCGACCGAAATCGCGCGCAACATGGTGACCAAGTGGGGCTTGTCCGAGAAACTGGGTCCCTTGATGTACGACGATGAAAGCGAGGAGGTATTCCTCGGACGTTCTGCCGGACATCAGACCAAGGTGTACTCCCCTGAAACGGCGCAGCGGATTGATGATGAAGTCCGCAGCATTATCGACGAGTGCTACAACACCGCGCGTCAGATTCTGGTCGACAACATGGAGAAGCTTCATCTGATGGCCGAGGCCCTGATGAAGTACGAGACCATCGACTCCGATCAGATCGACGACATCATGGCTGGTCGCGTGCCACGGCCACCGAAAGGGTGGACTGACGGCGGCTCTGCCTCTGCAACGGGTGCGCCGACAGCCAAACCGGTGTCTGAAGCACCGGCCGCGGGTGGTGTCATTGGTGGAGCGGCCGGCGAGCACTAATGCGCGCCACGCGTAAAGAAAACCCGGCAGTTGCCGGGTTTTTTGTTGGCGCACATCCTGTCTGGCAGGTTTCTATAGAATGAAGGTGGAGTGAGGTAAAGATGCACTTTGGGGATCGGACGCTCGACCTGGGCGCTCCCTGCGTTATGGGGATTCTTAATGTAACGCCGGATTCGTTTTCGGACGGTGGGCGTTACCAGGGAATTGATGCCGCTCTCGCACAGGTGGCTCGCATGGTGTCTGACGGTGCAAAAATCATTGACGTTGGTGGTGAGTCTACACGGCCAGGCGCAGAGCCGGTTCCAGTTCAGGAAGAGTTGGATCGTGTTGTGCCGATGGTTGAGGCGATACGGCGGGAGTTTGATGTTGTTATTTCCGTCGATACCAGTACGCCGGATGTGATGCGCGATAGCGTGGCTGCCGGTGCCGGCCTGATCAATGATGTGCGTTCGCTGCAGCGCCCGGGCGCTCTGGAAATGGCGGCCTCGTTAGGAGTGCCTGTATGTGTGATGCACATGAAGGGCGAGCCGGGCGTAATGCAGAAGGATCCGACCTACGAGGATGTGGTGGCGGAAGTCAGGGGTTACCTTGCCGCTCAAGTGGCGCGTTGCGTGGCGGCTGGTATTGCGCCGGAGAATGTGCTGCTGGATCCCGGCTTTGGCTTTGGCAAGAACCTGATGCACAATCTCGAGCTGATGGCGCATCTGGAAACAATTTCGGCGTTAGGATTTCCGTTGCTGGTGGGAGTGTCCCGCAAATCCATGATTGGCGAGGTGCTTGATCGTCCGGTCCAGGAGCGGGTGACAGGGAGCGCGGTTGCTGCTGCGATTGCGGTGATGAAAGGTGCTGCTATTGTTCGTGCACACGATGTGCGGGAAAATGTCGACGCAATTAAAATGGCGGCCGCAATACGAGGAGTTTAGATCACATGGCTGAGAGACGCTATTTCGGCACGGATGGTATTCGTGGCAAGGTCGGGGAGCATCCGGTAACCCCCGATTTTGTGCTCAAACTTGGATGGGCCGTCGGTCAGGTGTTCAAGAATACGGATGGGCAGCGCAGCCGGGTGGTTATCGGAAAAGATACCCGGATTTCCGGTTATATGTTTGAGTCTGCGCTGGAGGCAGGCCTGGCCGCCGCTGGTGCGGACGTGATGTTGCTGGGGCCTATGCCGACGCCTGCAATCGCTTATCTGGCCCGGACATTTCGGGCAAGCGCGGGCGTTGTGATCAGTGCCTCCCACAATCCTCATTACGACAACGGCATCAAGTTCTTCGGTGCGGACGGCTGCAAGTTGCCGGATCAGGTTGAGCGGGAAATCGAGTCATGGCTCGATCGTCCCTTGGTGGTTGAAGAGTCGAGTCATCTGGGGAAGGCGGTTCGCGTCGAGGATGCCAAGGGGCGCTATATCGAATTCTGCAAGAGCAGCGTTCCGTTCTGGCTCTCCCTGGAAGGTTTGAATGTGATTATCGACTGTGCCCAGGGAGCAACCTACCACGTTGCTCCGAGCGTGTTTCGCGAACTGGGTGCCACAGTCAACGCCATCGGGATTCGGCCCAATGGCGTCAATATCAATGAAGCGTCCGGGTCCACCAGCCCAGAAGCATTGGCTGCCGCTGTGCTGGAGCAGGGCGCGGATGTCGGCATTGCGTTTGATGGCGACGGTGACCGAGTCGTTATGGTCGACCATAAGGGCGAAATTGTTGATGGTGACGAATTGCTGTTCATCATTGCGCAGCACAAACAGCGTAAGAACACCCTTGCCGGCGGTGTGGTCGGCACCTTGATGACAAACTTCGGTGCGGAACTCGCATTTAAGGAACTGGGTATTCCCTTCGAGCGCGCCAAGGTGGGCGACCGTTACGTTATGGAGATTCTGAGTCAGCGGAACTGGATGCTTGGCGGGGAAGGCTCCGGGCACATCGTGTGCCGTGATGTGACTACCACGGGAGACGGCATTATATCTGCCCTGCAGGTGCTGATTGCGATGGTGGAAGAAGGGCGTTCGCTGCATGATCTCAAGCAAGGCATGTCGAAACTGCCGCAGCTGATGATCAATGTGCGAATGAATTCCCGTCAGGATGTGGCAGGCCATCCCCGGGTGCAGGATGCTGTGAAGGCTGCAACCGAGCGACTCAATGGTGAAGGGCGGGTGCTGTTGCGGCCGTCTGGCACCGAGCCGGTGATTCGGGTGATGGTCGAAGGTGTTGATGAGCATCTGGTGACGGCCGTGGCCCAGGAACTGGCGGAGCATGTGCAGGCCTGTCTGGCATAGTGTCCAGGCGGGTTTCCTGCTTGTATCTTCAGATTAACTCAGTTAGTATTTGCGCCTCGCCAACGAGGTGGAGAGAAGGATGCGTCAAAAGTTAGTTGCAGGAAACTGGAAGTCCAACGGAAATTCCCAGTTTGTCGAGCAACTGATCGGCGCGCTCAGAGCTGCAGAGCAGGATCTCTCCGCCGGTGTCGACGTTGTGGTTTGTCCGCCCGCCCTCTATATGGCTCAGGCGGGGCAGATGTTGCGCGGATCCCGGATTGCTTTGGGTGCGCAGGATGTGTCGCCATTCCCGGAAGGTGCATACACCGGTGAGTTGGCCGCTACGATGCTCCAGGATATCGGCTGCGGTTATGCCATTGTCGGGCATTCGGAGCGCCGGGCACTGCTGGCTGAAAACGATGCCTTGGTGCGAGAGAAGGTTTGCCAGGCACTTGCGAGTGGTTTGAAGCCGATTCTTTGTGTCGGCGAGACGCTTGAGCAGCGTAAAGGTGGGCAGGCACGAGATGTGTGTCAGCGCCAAGTTGTTGCGGCATTCGGTGATCTGGACCCGGCTCATGCCGAAAACCTGATCGTGGCCTACGAACCAGTGTGGGCTATCGGAACCGGCGAGTGTGCATCGGAGCAGCAGGTTCAGGAAGTTCATCATGGGCTTCGGGGCGTCCTGGCTGATGTGCTGGGGCCAAAGGCTGCCGAAACGATCAAGATTTTATATGGCGGCAGTGTCAAGGCCGCTAATGCGCCAGCGCTCTTTGCCTTGCCGGATGTTGACGGCGGTCTTATAGGTGGGGCTTCCCTGGTTGCGGAAGAATTTCTGGCGATCTGCCAAGCCGGATCGAACGCTTAAGCTGTTAACGGGTTCCGTTCATGGAATTGATTGAAACGCTAGTTGTTGTGTCTCACGTGCTTTTCGCGGTGGCCGTGATCGTGCTAATTCTGTTGCAGCATGGCAAGGGTGCTGATGCAGGCGCGGCCTTTGGTGCCGGTGCATCGCAGACCGTTTTCGGTAGCCAGGGCAGTGCGACGTTTCTGAGCAAGATGACAGCGATTCTGGCGGTGCTGTTTTTTGTCACAAGCTTTTCCTTGGCCGTGTTTGCAAAGCAGCGCGCGGAAATGGTCGCTGATCCTTATGCAATTGCTCCTGCTGAGCAATCCTCGGCTCCTGCGCAAGGTGCGGATGCTGCTGGCGATAAACCCCAGCTTGATTCTGGTGAGGCGGAGCCTGCTTCGCAGCCAGAGATCGAGGCAGGTGCCAAGCCGGATCTTGAGTAAAGGTTTTTGAGTCGCGCTTTTGCGGCTTTGATTTAGAGTTTATGCCGAAGTGGTGAAATTGGTAGACACGCTATCTTGAGGGGGTAGTGGCGAAAGCCGTGCCGGTTCGAGTCCGGCCTTCGGCACCATGTTTTAGATAAAGGCACGAGGATGTGCTTTTTGAATGACCGGGCAACCGGGTTTAATTGAAAAACTGCGAGCGTTACTCTCTATTAAAAGAATGCCCCTAAGGATTGAGTGCGGGTTGTTCTTGTCGGAGTGCCGAGTATGGCTTGACCTGCAGAGGTCGGCTGGATACAATTGTGCACCGTTGATTTGGGGGTGGGCCGGTTTGTTTGGCGCTCCGCGCGGTTGATTTCAAAGAGCCCCTTTTTTAAAGGGGTTTTTTGTTAGATTTAGAAAAAGATCCAGGTAGTTACAAGTGGGCGTTAGGCCCTTTTTTTGTTTTGGTGCCCTGGAAAAGCGAGGTGGTGGCATTGTCGAACAAACTGCTTGAGCTGGAAGAAATGCTTCGACCGGTGGTTGAGGGATTGGGATATGTCTTCTGGGGCTTGGAGTTTCTGAGTCAGGGAAAGCACTCGGTGTTGCGCATTTTTATTGATAATCCGTCGGAAGAGGACGGTATCAATGTGGATGACTGTGCGACCGTGAGCCGGCAGGTGAGCGGCGTGCTGGATGTTGAAGACCCGGTCAATGGTGAATATACCCTAGAGGTATCTTCTCCGGGGTGGGATCGGCCATTGTTCCGCTTGGAGCAGTTTGCGGCCTATCCGGGCGAAATGGTTCAAGTACGGTTGCGCTCACCTTATAACGGTCGGCGTAACTTCAAGGGAGTGCTCAAAGGAATCGAGGGAGACGAGGTAGTCGTCCAGGTGGATGATGATGAGTATTTGCTGCCGATCGAGTTGATCGATAAGGCAAACATCATTGCACAGTTTTAGGATTTTGGGGTTAGGCGGACAGCAGCATGAATAAAGAAATCCTTTTGGTTGTAGAAGCGGTCTCTAATGAAAAGGGTGTCGAGAAGGACATCATCTTCCAGGCCATTGAGCTGGCTCTGGCGACCGCAACCAAGAAGCGCTACGAAGAGGAAGACGCTGACATTCGTGTCTCCATCGACCGCAAGACCGGGGAGTACGAAACCTTTCGCCGGTGGACAGTCGTGGGTAACGACGTTGTGCCGGCATTGGGTACCGACCTGACGCTGGAAGAGGCGCATGAGATCGACCCCGAGTTGAAGGTGGGCGACATTCATGAAGAGAAAGTTGAATCGGTCGCCTTTGGCCGGATCGGTGCGCAGGCAGCCAAGCAGATCATCGTGCAGAAAGTGCGTGAGGCTGAGCGCGCCAAGATCGTGGACAGCTATCGTGAGAAAGTGGGCGAGCTGGTCAACGGTTCCGTGAAAAAGGTCACCCGTGACGCGGTCATTGTGGATCTTGGCAATAATGCCGAGGCGGTTCTGCCGCGGGATCAGTTGATCGGTCGCGAGATGTTCCGGGTGGGCGACCGGGTGCGGGCCTTGTTGAAGGAAATTCGCATTGAGAACCGCGGTCCGCAGCTGGTGCTGAGCCGCTCCTGCCCTGAAATGCTGATCGAGCTGTTCCGCATTGAAGTGCCGGAAATTGCCGAAGAAGTTATCGAGATCAAGGCGGCGGCACGGGATCCCGGCCTGCGGGCGAAAATTGCGGTCAAGACCAACGACGGGCGAATCGACCCTGTCGGTGCCTGCGTCGGTATGCGCGGTGCTCGCGTACAAGCCGTATCCAATGAGCTGGGCGGTGAGCGTATCGACATCGTGCTGTGGCACGACAATCCCGCACAACTGGTGATCAACGCCATGGCGCCGGCAGAAGTTGCGTCCATCGTTGTGGATGAAGACTCTCATACCATGGATGTGGCGGTGTCGAATGACAACCTGGCCATGGCCATCGGTCGTGGTGGCCAGAACGTGCGGCTTGCAGCTGAGCTTACCGGCTGGGAGCTGAATGTCATGTCCGAGGAAGAGGCAGGACAGCAGCAGGAGCAGGAGTTCGGCAAGTACGTTCAGTATTTCGTCCGCCATCTGGATGTGGATGAGGACTTGGCGGGTGTACTCGTCAGCGAGGGCTTCACCACGCTGGAGGAGGTCGCTTATGTACCCTTGGAGGAAATGCTCTCCATTGAAGATTTCGATGAGGATCTGGTGACTGAGTTGCGGTCACGGGCAAAGAATGTGCTGATCAACCAGGCTTTGGCGACTGAGGAGAAACTCGACGGCGTGGAGCCGGCCGAGGATTTGCTCACCATGGAAGGCATGGATCGCCACCTGGCGTTTGTGCTGGCGAGTCGTGGTGTCACTACAATGGAAGATCTGGCCGAACAATCAATCGATGACCTGTTGGACATTGAAGGCATGGATGAGGAAAAGGCCGGCCGCTTGATCATGACCGCCCGCGCGCCCTGGTTTGAAGGTCAGTAATAGGTAACGGGAACAGGAGAATCAAGCATGGCTGATGTAACAGTTGAACAGCTTGCGGCAGATGTAGGCGCTCCCGTTGATCGTCTGCTCAAGCAGATCCAGGATGCCGGATTGCAGCACAAGTCAGAGAAAGACACGGTCACCGATGCGGAGAAGCAGGCGTTGCTTGCCTATCTGAAGCGCAGTCACGGCGACAGCGAGATCGAGCCGCGCCGCATTACCCTTAAGCGCAAGACCACCACGACCTTAAAGGCAGGCGGTCAGCGTACGGTCAATGTAGAAGTTCGCAAGAAGCGTACGTTCGTCAAGCGCACGGAAGTGGTGGGCGAGACCGAGCAGGACAAGCAAAGTGCTCTGGAAGCTCAGCAGGCCGAAGAAGTTGCCGCGCAGGCGCAGGCTGCTGAAGCAGAACAGGCGACAGCCGAGCAGGTTGAAGAGACGCCAGAGGCTGTAGAGGTTGCAGCTGAAACAACTGCACCGGCGGACGTTGCCGAGTCCCAGGCCGATGAAGCCGTCGAACCGGAGTCGGCCGTAGAGGCTGCGGCCGGAGTGGAAGTGCCGGCCGTGGTGCCTGATCTGGACGCCGCGAAGAAGCACGAAGCGAAGAAGGTCAAGAAGAAGACCCGCGACGAGGAAGAAGAGGAAGAGGCCAAGCGTCGGCGCGAGAAGCCGAAGGCTGTTAAGGCGGTTCCCAAACCGCGGTCAACGAATATCGGAGAGCTGGTAGAGGACGACGGAGAGTTCCGTCCCCGTCGCCTGAAGGCAAAGAAGAAGCCCAAGGAGAAACTCCATGGCTTTGAAATGCCCACCCAGCCAATGGTGCGTGAAGTGATTATTGGTGAAACCATTACCGTTGCTGAGCTGGCACAGCGAATGTCAGTGAAATCAACGGAGGTGATCAAGGCGCTGATGAAGATGGGGGTTATGGCCACCATCAACCAGGTGCTTGATCAGGAAACCGCGCAACTGGTGGCAGAGGAGCTTGGACACAAGGTCAAGCTGACCCAGGAGAATGCGGTCGAAGTCGAGATGCTGGAGTCCATCAGCTACGAAGGCGAACAAACCACACGGGCGCCGGTGGTGAGTGTGATGGGCCACGTCGACCACGGTAAGACATCGTTGCTGGACTACATCCGTCGGACCAAGGTCGCCAAGGGCGAATCCGGCGGTATTACCCAGCATATCGGTGCCTATCATGTGGAAACAGACCATGGCATGGTCACCTTCCTCGACACCCCGGGCCACGCCGCGTTTACCGCGATGCGGGCACGTGGTGCGCAGTCCACGGACATCGTTATTCTGGTGGTGGCAGCGGATGACGGCGTGATGCCGCAGACCGAAGAGGCGGTACAACACGCCCGGGCGGCGAATGTGCCGCTGGTGGTTGCCATCAACAAGATGGACAAGCCGGAAGCCGATCCGGATCGGGTCAAGCATGAGCTGACCGCGATCGAAGTAGTACCCGACGATTGGGGCGGCGACACGCAGTTCGTCAAGGTGTCGGCTCATACGGGCGACGGCATCGACGCGCTGATCGATGCGGTTCTGCTGCAGGCTGAAATGCTTGAGCTGAAAGCGGTCAAATCCGCGCCCGCCAAGGGTGTGGTGGTGGAGTCCAGCCTTGATAAAGGACGTGGCTCCGTGGCCACCGTACTGGTTCAGAACGGTACCCTGCGTGTTGGCGATATCGTCCTGGCCGGCTCTTGCTTTGGCCGGGTCCGGGCCATGCTCAATGAGAGCGGCGACAAGGTCGCCGAAGCAGGTCCTTCGATTCCGGTCGAGATTCTCGGTCTGGACGGAACACCTGAGGCCGGCGACGACTTCATGGTGGTGCCCAACGAGAAGAAGGCCCGCGAAGTGGCTCTGTTCCGGCAGGGCAAATTCCGGGATGTGCGGCTGCAGCGTCAGCAGGTGGCGAACCTGGAAAACCTGTTCCAGAACATGGGCAAGGACGAAACCAAGGCGCTCAACCTGGTGCTGAAGACGGATGTTCGTGGTTCGCTGGAGGCGCTGATTGGTGCCCTGACCGAACTGGGCAACGAAGAGGTGCAGGTCAAATTGGTTTCCACCGGTGTGGGTGGTATCACCGAGACCGACGTCAACCTGGCGCTGGCGACCAACGCCGTCATCATCGGCTTCAACGTGCGTGCCGATGCGACTGCCCGTCGGATCGTGGAGAAAGAAGGCCTGGATCTGCGCTACTACAGTGTGATCTATAACATCATTGACGATGTGAAGCAGGCCCTGACCGGTATGTTGGCGCCTGAATATCGCGAGGACATCATCGGCGTGGCCGAGGTGCGGGATACCTTCCGTTCGCCGAAGTTCGGGCAGGTGGCCGGTTGTATGGTGCTGGAAGGCACGGTACAGCGGAACAAGCCGATCCGTGTTCTGCGGGACAACGTGGTGATCTTCCAGGGCGAGTTGGAGTCTCTGCGTCGCTTCAAGGATGACGTCAGTGAAGTCCGCTCCGGCATGGAATGTGGTATCGGTGTGAAGAACTACGACGTGAAGGTCGGTGACAAGATCGAGGTCTTTGATCGCGTCAAAGTGGTTCGGACACTGTCCTAGTCGGTAATGGCAGGGGCAGCCTGTACGCTCTTTAAGTTGTAGCGTGGGCTGTAACCTGTAGGAAGAATCACTGTCAGGAGCGCCGGCATTGCCGGCGCTCCGCGTTTACCGCGAACGCT
>JAEZAA010000070.1 GCA_023430625.1 Pseudomonadota bacterium | reverse complement strand
ATGGAGAAGATGTCCATGTGGCGGGAAACCCTGGTCGAAGTGCTGCGTACCGGCCGCTGGGATGCCTACAGCAACGCGCTGGATTTCCTGCCCTGCCCCCGCTCCGAGACCGCGGCGGCCTTGCTGTCCTCCTGGAATGGCGCCATTACTCCAGACTTCTTCCGCGAGCTCTGGCCCCAACTGGCACTGGTCAGTTCATGGGATACGGCCTCTTCCAGTGCCTGGGCGGCCCGTCTGCAGGAACTGCTGCCCCACGCAGCCTTCCAAGGCAAAGGCCTCTGGGCGACCGAGGGTGTGATCACCTTCCCGCAGGGCGATCGCCACGTGCTGGCGGCCCGCTCGCACGTTTACGAATTCGAAGATGTAAGCAGCGGCCGCATTTTGCCGCCCTGGCAACTGGAACAAGGCCAGGAAGTAATTCCGCTGATGTCCACCGGCAGCGGACTGCTGCGCTACAAGATGAGCGATGTGGTCCGGGTTGATGGTTTTATGGGCCAGCTGCCCTGCCTACGCTTCCTTGGCCGTAATGATGGCGTCGATCTGGCGGGCGAGAAGATTAGCACCGTGCTGGCCCAGACGCTGCTCGACGAGTTGGACTGGCCGGCTGGAATCAATCCAGTTGCCCTGCTGGGCGCGGATCAAGGCAGTGAAGACGGTCGTCCGGCCTACGTACTGCTAGCCGAAGCCCTGCACAGTCAGCCTGCAGATGTATTGGCAGGTCATGCGCAGCGTCTGCAAAGCCAATTGGAAGAGCGGCTTTACGGCCACTTCCATTATGCGGTTGCCCGCAATCTTGATCAGCTGGGCCCCGTGCGTTGCATCATCGATACCAATGCACGCCAGCATTACCTGAACAAGTGCCGGGAGCGTGGCATGATCGAGGGCAACATCAAGATCGAGGCTCTGCGGCACTGGACTGGCGCGCTGCCCGTCGCCGAAAGTATGGATTCAGCCAGGATGGCGGCAATCAAAAAGGTCGTCTAGTGATCATCCCTGTGCCATATCAAAGCGCTCCGATGGGAGCGCTTTCATCTTCTCCACTCCGTTTCCATTGGACCCGCGCCGGTGGTTCCGGCAGCCAATTCACGCAGACGTCCTACACTTAACTCAATCTAAACATCGCGCATCTCTACTGGGGAGTGCTGTATGGCTTTACCGAAGTTTCCGAAAATCCGCCTCACTGGCTTTCTGACGCCTCGTCTCGCCTGGCTGCCGGTTGCCGGTAGTTTCATGCTGCTCATTGTGTTTCTGTTTCTTCTTTCACCTACAGCGGATGAGCAGGAAAAGGAAGTAAAGATCCCCGAGTTCGTCACGATCCAGGCGGAAGCCCGTGATGTGCAGTTGGAACTGGACAGCCAGGGCATGGCCACGGCGCGCCGCCGGGTTTCCCTCACCATGGAAACCGGCGGACAGATCATTGAACTTGCGCCAGAATTCCGCAATGGGGGCTGGGCTGAAGAAGGCATGCCGCTGGTGCAGTTGGATCCGGAGCCCTTTGCCCTGGAGGTGACGCAGCATCGCCATCAGTTACAGGCCGCCAAACTGCATCTTGACCACACGAAGGCGAACGCCTCGGTCGCACGTCGCCTGGCCGACCGGCAGGCGACAGATTTTGCCCTGCACAAGCCGCAACTAGCGGAAGCCCAGGCCAGGGTTGACGCAGCGCTTTCGGCACTGCGCATGGCCGAACGCCGCATGGAACTGGCCACGCTGCGCGCCCCGTTCAGCGGACGTCTGGAAAAGGTCTCCCTGACCGCCGGGCAATACATTGCCGCCGGCCAAGTGCTGGGCACCCTCTTTAGCTCCGATCAGATGGAAGTGCGTCTGCCAATTCAGGACTCCTGGCTTCGTCTGCTTGATCTCCCCTCTCAGGAAGTCGCCCAAGACCTGAATATCCCGGTACGTTTACAGGGCAGTTTTGGGGGCCAAAGCCATGTCTGGGACGGCGTAATCCGGCGCCGCGAGGGCGGTCTTAATGCCAACCAGATGACTTGGCTAATCGCAGATATTGCGGTGAAGCCTGGCGAATTTTCCCTGGAGCCCGGTGTTTATGTCGCAGCCAGCATCAAGGGCCGTAAGCTGACCAACGTCATGGTCCTGCCGCGCACGGCACTCATCAACGATCAAAGCGTCTGGGTCATCACGAACGACCAGATGCTGCAACGCAAAAAGGTCGAATGGCTCTATCGGGACAACGAGTTCGTCTATGTATCGAAAGGGCTACAGTCCGGTGAACAGGTGTTACGCCAGGGCCACGGCCATTTGCTGGAAGGCACCCCTGCCCGTCCGGTACCGGTGACCCCCAAGGAAAAGCCTGAAAACGCAACCCATAAGATCGTCGCTCAGCACTCGGAGCCTCAGTCATGAACGGAGCCGTCGCTTGGTTCATTGATAATCCGAAGATTGCCAACCTGCTTGCCATCGCGATCCTGGTGGCAGGTTTGATTGCCATTCCCCAAACCCGTCAGGAAACCTTACCCAACGTCCCGCTCGACCAGATCGTCATCGGCTCCATGTTGGCGGGCGCCAGCCCGCAAACCGTCGAACAGATGCTGTGTACTCCGTTGGAGAATGCCATCTATGGCGTCGAAGGCATCACTGACATGACCAGCGATTCCCGCGAGGGTTCCTGTACGATCACGGTGGACGTGGTGGAAGGATATGAACCACGCGTGGTTCGCGATCAGATTGCTGCTCGCGTCGCCGGTCTCAAGGATCTGCCCAAAGACGCGGAACCGCCGGTCGTTGAGGAGTTGATCTTTCGTAACCGGGTCGCCCGCGTCATTCTCACGGGCGATGTGAGCCCCCGGGACCTTTATACGGCGGCGCGCGACGTCCGCAGCCGTCTCATGGAATCGCCACTGATTGCCCAGGTTGAGATCGAAGGCCTGCCGTCGCGCGAAGTCTCGATTGAAGTTCCCAAAGAGAACCTGCAGCGCTACCAGCTCTCATTCAGCGAGATTGCCCAGGCCATCAGCAGCGATGTAGAACGGGTCACCGGTGGTGTTCTGAGAACTGCCCAGTCCGAAGCCCTGATTCAGGCCGGCGAAGAAATGTCCGACGCCAATGGCTATCGGGATGTGCTTGTCCGCCGGGGCGCGGAAGGCGACAGCCTTTACCTGGATCGCGTCGCCACCATCACTGACGGCTTCAACCGCGATGCAATGGGTGCCTGGCTCAATGGCCAACCTGCCGCGGCGCTCGACATCTACCGTATCGGCGACGAGAACATCCTGGACATTGCCGACGCCGTACAGGAATTTATTGCAACCGCGCCACTGCCCAACGGCATGCAACTGATGCTTTGGCAAGATGATGCAGAGGAATACCGTGGGCGCTCAGCCACACTCTGGAGCAACGGCTATCAGGGCCTGATCATCGTCATTGCGGTGCTGACCCTGTTTCTGGGCTTTCAGATGTCGTTCTGGATCGCCATGGGGATTCCGATTGCCATGCTGGGCGCCTGTATATTTCTGCCAGTGCTTGGCGAGTCTTATAACACCATTTCCCTATTCGCGTTCATCCTGGTACTGGGCATCGTGGTGGATGACGCCATCATTGTGGGTGAAAGTGTTCATGATTCCACGCGTCGACTCGGCCACAGCCGCACAGCGGTGATTGACGGCGCGCAACGGGTCGCAAACCCCGTGGTGTTCTCCGTTCTGACCACCATGATCGCCTTCCTTCCCATGTTGTTTCTTCCGGGACCCGAGGGCGAACTCATGCGCGTGGTGCCGATCGTCGCCATTGCCATTCTCGGTTTCTCACTGGTGGAATCACTTCTGATCCTCCCGTCGCACCTGGAACACTCCAAACAGAATCCTAACAGCCGCAGTGAGCGGCTCAGCCGACGGGTCAATACCACCCTGGATCACTGGGTACAGCGCAGCCTTCTGCCGGTCGTCGAAACGGTGCTCCGCTGGCGCATTGCATTCATCACAGGCGCAATCGGTTTATTCATCACCTGCCTAGTCATGGTCAGCAGCGGCTGGCTGACCATGGTCATGTTTACCAAGGTTGACGGCGAACGCGTGATGGCGGAAGTCAACTTCCCCCAGGGTACGAGTTCTGAACGGATTAGCGCGATGGTCAAATCCTTGCGCTTCAGCGGCCGTGAGCTGGCAACTCAGCTCGAGGACGAGTACGGGCAGACACTCATCACCGACGTCTTTGCGGAACAGGGCTATCGTCGCAAGATTTCCACGGGTGACGAACCTGATGCCTACCGCCGGGTCCGTGTGAGTCTGGCATTGGCAGCGGGCGAGCGACCGATTTCCGCCGACGAAGTGGCCAAGCGCTGGCGCGCCCTGCATCCGACCATTACCGACGCGGTATCGGTACGGTTCCACGCCAGTCTCCATCATTCCACTAAACCGGACGTTCACATCAATCTGCACCACGCGGATTTGGAAACCCTGAGCAAGATGGGTCTGGAGCTGCAACAGCGCCTGGAACAGCTCAATGGCGTGCATGAAGTCACCAACAGCATGAGTG
>JAEZAA010000031.1 GCA_023430625.1 Pseudomonadota bacterium | reverse complement strand
GATCCTGGCTCAGCGGGCGGAGTTATCCCAGGCCTTTTTTGCCCGGCATGTGGAGGAGTTTCGCGCCCAGCAGGAACTCATTGCCACCTATGACTATTATGCGGAGCCCGCGCTCGACCTCCTGCTGGCGGCAACGCCTGCGGCAAATGCCAGCGTGCTGGAGATCGGTCCGGGTGAAGGTGCCTTTCTCGGTGAGCTGTCGCCCCGCTTTGCCCGCGTGATTGCACTGGACAACTCCAGTGAACTGCTGGCCCAGGCCCAGAGCAACGCAGCCGAACAGGGCCTGAGCAATATTGAATTTATGCTCGGCGACACCGCGGAAGCCGTGCGCCAGGGAATCCAGGTCGACGCCATCGTCATGAACATGGTGCTGCATCATGTCCCTGCACCGGCGGCGGTGATGGAAGATTGTTTTCGCCTGCTGAGCCCAGGGGGCTCGCTGGTGGTGACCGACCTGAACCGGCACGACCAGGGCTGGGTCAAGGAAAGCTGTGGCGATCTCTGGCTGGGGTTTGCGCCCCAGGACCTGAGCCTCTGGGCCAGCCATGCCGGCTTCGTCGAAGGCACCAGCCTGTATATCGGGGTGCGCAACGGCTTTCAGGTACAAATCCGCCAGTTCCTGAAGGAGGACCTGGGCACGAATTAGCCCCGTCTGGGGGTAATAACTGGCAAGCCAATGTGGCCTGCCCCACGAACTGAAGAGACCTCTGCAAAGCGCCATTCATGGCGGCCGCGCTCTCAAAGCCGGTTGAGTGAGTTTCGCAGAGGTCTCCGGGGTGATGTTTTTAACCTTTTACGTTCACGTAACGTTTTACGCTTAAAAGGATCCTAACTCATGAGCGAATACTCCGTTTTCACCTCCGAGTCCGTGTCTGAAGGCCATCCGGATAAAATTGCCGATCAGATTTCAGATGCCGTTCTGGACGCCATCATTGCCCAGGACAAGTACGCCCGCGTTGCCTGTGAAACTCTGGTGAAGACCGGTGTTGCCATCGTGGCCGGCGAAGTAACCACCTCCGCCTGGGTTGACCTGGAAGAGCTGGTCCGTGGCGTCATCAATGACATCGGCTACACCTCCTCCCACGTGGGCTATGACGGCGCCACCTGCGGTGTGATCAACATCATCGGCAAGCAGTCCGTCGACATCGCCCAGGGCGTTGACCGCGCCAAGCCGGAAGACCAGGGCGCTGGCGACCAGGGCCTGATGTTCGGCTATGCCAGCAACGAAACCGACGTGCTGATGCCCGCGCCGATCTGCTTTTCCCACCGTCTGGTGGAGCGTCAGGCGGAAGCCCGCAAATCCGGCCTGCTGCCCTGGCTGCGCCCGGACGCCAAGAGCCAGGTCACCTGCCGCTATGAAAACGGCAAAGTGGTCGGTATCGACGCCATCGTGCTGTCGACCCAGCACAACCCCGAAGTCAAGCAGGCCGACCTGGAAGAGGCGGTGATGGAGCTGATCGTCAAGCACGTCATCCCGGCGGAGCTGATCGACAAGAACACCAAGTTCCACATCAACCCGACCGGCTCCTTCGTGATTGGCGGCCCGGTGGGTGACTGTGGTCTGACCGGCCGCAAGATCATCGTCGACAGCTACGGCGGCATGGCCCGTCACGGCGGTGGCGCCTTCTCCGGTAAGGATCCGTCCAAGGTAGACCGTTCCGCTGCCTACGCCGGTCGTTATGTGGCCAAGAACGTGGTCGCCGCCGGCCTGGCCGACCGTTGCGAGATCCAGGTGTCCTACGCCATCGGCGTGGCGCAACCGACCTCCATCTCGATCAACACCTTCGGTACCGGCAAGGTCAGCGACAGCCGCCTGATCCAGCTGATCCGCGAGCACTTCGACCTGCGTCCGTATGCAATCACCACCATGCTGGACCTGCTGCACCCCATGTACCGCCCGACCGCGGCCTACGGCCACTTCGGCCGCAACCCGTTCGAAATGACCTACGAGTGGGATGCCATCGAGGGCGGCAAGAAGGTGAAGAAGTCCGAGACCTTCACCGCCTTCACCTGGGAGCGCACCGATAAGGCCGAAGCGCTGCGCGCAGCCGCCGGCCTGTAACCCCGTCATATCTCCCTCTCCCTCTGGGAGAGGGTCGGGGTGAGGGAGAACCGATACTTCGGAGTTTTAGGGGCCTTCGTCCCCTACCCCTCACCCTAGCCCTCTCCCACAAGGGGAGAGGGAACTGTTTCGCGAGCCTGCCACCAACATGGCAAGTTTTCATTTATTGAGCGCACCTAATGGAGATCCCAAGGATCAGGTACGCCACCAAAATGGATGATCAAAATGACCGCAAACCTGAAACCCGTAGAAGGCTTTACCGACTACAAGGTCGCCGACATCAACCTGGCTGCCTGGGGTCGCAAGGAAATCCAGATCGCCGAAGACGAAATGCCGGCGCTGATGAAGCTGCGTGAAAAATACCGCGCTTCCCAGCCGCTGAAAGGCGCCCGGATCATGGGCTGCATTCACATGACCATCCAGACCGCCGTGCTGATCGAGACCCTGATCGAGCTGGGCGCGGAAGTGCGCTGGTCCTCGTGCAACATTTTCTCCACCCAGGATCACGCGGCCGCGGCCATCGCCGCCGCTGGCATTCCCGTGTTCGCTTGGAAAGGCGAGACCGAGGAAGAGTTCTGGTGGTGTATCGAGCAAACCATCCTCAAGGATGGCAAGCCCTGGGACGCCAACATGATCCTGGACGACGGCGGCGACCTGACCCAGATCGTGCATGACAAGTACCCGCAGATGCTGGACAAAATCCACGGCATCTCTGAGGAA
Source organism: Pseudomonadota bacterium (assembly GCA_023430625.1). Classification (GTDB taxonomy): domain Bacteria; phylum Pseudomonadota; class Gammaproteobacteria; order Pseudomonadales; family Oleiphilaceae; genus JAEZAA01. The sequence continues at coordinate 968 of JAEZAA010000031.1, read as the reverse complement.
ACCACTACCGGCGTGCACCGCCTGATCGACATGATGAAAAAAGGCACCCTCAAAGTGCCGGCCATCAATGTCAACGACGCGGTCACCAAGAGCAAGAACGACAACAAGTACGGTTGCCGTCACTCCCTGAACGACGCCATCAAGCGCGGCACCGACCACCTGCTGGCCGGCAAGAAAGCCCTGGTGATCGGTTACGGCGACGTGGGCAAGGGCTCTGCCGCCTCCCTGCGCCAGGAAGGCATGATCGTGCGCGTCACGGAAGTGGACCCGATCTGCGCCATGCAGGCCTGCATGGATGGCTATGAAGTGGTGTCGCCCTACAAGAACGGCATCAATACCGGCCGCCTGGAAGACATCAACCAGGAGCTGCTGGGCAATACCGACCTGATCGTGACTACCACCGGTAACGAGGATGTGTGCGACAAGAACATGCTGCAGGCGCTGAAGCGTGCGGCAGTGGTTTGCAACATCGGCCACTTCGACTCCGAGATCGACACCGCCTTCATGCGTAAGACCTGGGAGTGGGAAGAGGTCAAGCCACAGGTGCATAAGGTCTACCGCAACAAGGCGGAGAACGACTACCTGATCATCCTGTCCGAAGGCCGCCTGGTGAACCTGGGCAACGCCACCGGTCACCCCTCGCGCATCATGGACGGCTCCTTCGCCAATCAGGTGCTGGCCCAGATCTACCTGTACGAAGGCCGCTTTGCCGAGCTGCCCACGGAAGAGAAGGTCAACGGCATCTACGTCAAGGTCCTGCCCAAGGAACTGGACGAAGAAGTGGCGCGCTGCATGGTGGAAGGCTTTGGCGGCGTCATCACCAAGATGACCGAGCGTCAGGCCGAGTACATCGGTGTACCGGTGGACGGTCCATTCAAGCCGGACAGCTATAAGTATTAAGCAGTAGGTATGAAAACCTCCCCCCTGCCAAGGGGGGATTGAGGGGGGTCGGCGGGCCGTGTGGGGGG
>JAEZAA010000002.1 GCA_023430625.1 Pseudomonadota bacterium | reverse complement strand
GAGTGCAATGCTATGGCCAAAGAATATAGCCGCACCCAACGCATCGCAGATCAGATGCAACGGGAGCTGGCCGAACTGATTCAACGGGAAATCAAGGATCCACGCCTGGGCATGACGACAGTCAACGACGTGCGCGTGAGCAAGGATCTGTCCTATGCCGACGTGTATGTGACCGTGCTGAACACGGCCAACATCGACGACGAATCCGCTGCCGAAGCGTCGGTCGAAGTCCTCCGCAACGCCGCGGGCTTTTTGCGTGGTGAACTGGGGCATCGGATCAAGCTGCGGGTAATGCCGCATCTGCGCTTTCATTACGATCGCACGCTGGTGCAAGGGCGCAAGCTGTCGACGCTGATTGATCGTGCCCGGCAATCGGATCAGCGTAATGAGGCAGGCGCTGCTGACGGGGCCGGAAACGCAGACGGAGAATAGGTTTGACCAAGCAGTCCTCCCGATTTCGTGATGTAGACGGAATCGTCTTGCTCGATAAGCCGCTGGGCTTGTCCTCGAATCAGGCCTTGCAGCGTGTTCGCCACCTGTTCAAGGCGGCCAAGGCCGGTCATACCGGAAGTCTGGATCCCTTGGCGACCGGCGTGTTGCCCCTGTGCCTGGGGGAGGCGACGAAGTTCAGCCAGTATCTGCTGGATGCGGACAAGGTTTATCTGACACGGGCCAAGCTTGGTGTCCGGACCAATACGGGCGATGCAGAAGGGGAGCCGATTGCGGAGCGCCCGGTGCCCGCCCTGAGCGATGAGCTACTTGAATCGGTGCTTAGCCAATTTCGGGGGGCGATCGAACAGGTTCCGCCGATGTATTCCGCGCTCAAGCACGAAGGGCGCCCGCTTTACAAGCTGGCCCGTAATGGGGTTGAAGTGGATCGCCCCGCCCGTCCCGTGCACATTTATGCGCTGGATCTGTTGTCCTGGGGGGCGGATTTCCTGGAGCTGAGAGTGCGCTGCAGCAAGGGGACCTATATCCGCACCCTGGTGGAGGATATCGGTGAGGCGCTCGGTTGTGGCGCCCATGTCACGCTGTTGCGGCGGGAGCAGAGTGCGGGCTTTGGTCTGGCTCAGTCCGTCACGCTGGAGCAGTTGCAGGCTGTTGCCGCATCCTGCGACACTGCGGCCGACGGAACGGTGCAGTGGGAGTCGCTGGACCGGTATCTGTTGCCAGTCGATGCGGGGCTGGCGGATTTTTCGATTATTTCCCTGGATTCCACGCAATCGCACTCGATTCTCCAGGGGCAAATGGTTAAAATACCGCCCGGCGCGCAGGCTGGACTGGTCCGGCTGCAAGACGCCACCGGCCGCTTCATCGGGCTGGGTGAAATAAGCGGCGATCAGCTTAAGCCACATCGCCTGCTTCGCGCCAAGTGAATCCGGTATAGGATTTACGGCGCTGTAATGTGAGACACACAGGATTTTCGAATGGCTGCAGGTATGCGCGGTCATTGAGAAGACGGGGGCGATTCCGCCCAAATGCATATTCAACGAGGAGATAAACCATGGCGCTTTCAGCAGCCGAAAAAGCACAGATTCTGAGTGATTACCAAACCAAGCCCAACGACACGGGCTCCCCTGAAGTACAGGTTGCACTGTTGACTGCCAACATCAACAAGCTGCAAGGTCACTTCGAAGTCAACAAGCAGGATCACCACTCACGTCGTGGTCTGATCCGCATGGTTAACCAGCGTCGTAAGCTGCTGGACTACCTGAAGAGCAAGAATTCCGACCGCTACGTGGCCCTGATCGGCCGCCTGGGTCTGCGTCGTTAATCAGCGCGTTCGTCGCAAGCTATGCCGGGTACCGGGTTTACATCTTAGGATGCTAGGCCCGGTACCTTTTTGTTTTGGTGTATAGTTTTTTTTGGCAAAATTGTTCGGCGACGTTATTGAATCGAGTCTTAGTCAAGGTGCTGAACAGCATCCTATTGTGGAAGGAGTTACCGTGAATCCGGTAAGAAAATCATTCAAGTTCGGTCAGTCGACCGTCACCCTGGAAACAGGGCGCATTGCACGTCAGGCATCTGGCGCGGTGCTGGTTACCATGGACGACATTTCGGTGCTGGTTGCCGTCGTCGCCGATAAACAAGCCAAGCCGGGTCAGGGCTTCTTTCCGCTGACCGTTCATTACCAAGAAAGAAGCTATGCCGTTGGCCGGGTGCCTGGTGGCTACTTCCGTCGTGAAGGCCGTCCTTCCGAAAAGGAAACCCTGACCTCGCGCCTGATCGACCGGCCGATCCGCCCCCTGTTCCCAGACGGCTTCCTGAACGAGGTTCAGGTGGTTTGTACTGTGATGTCCGCCAACAAGGATCAGGATCCTGATGTGGTGTCCATCATCGGTGCCGCCGCTGCACTGGAACTGTCCGGCGTACCGTTCGGCGGTCCTCTGGCGGCAGCCCGTGTCGGCTACACCGAAGAGCAGGGCTACATGCTGAACCCGACTTACTCGCAGCTGGCCACATCCAAGCTGGACATGGTCGTGGCAGGTACCGAGACAGCCGTGCTGATGGTGGAATCCGAAGCGCAGGAGCTGACCGAAGACCAGATGTTGGGCGGCGTTTTGTTTGCCCATCAGGAATACCAGGTTGCCATCCAGGCGATCAAAGAGTTTGTGGCGGAAGCCGGCGCCCAGAAGTGGGATTGGCAGCCTCCTGCCCAGAACACGGAGCTTCTGGCGAAAATGCGCGCCGAGCTCGGCGATGCTGATGGCCAAGCTTATACCATCAGCGAGAAGCAGGCCCGCTATGCGCGTCTGGACGAAATCAAGCAGGCTGCGCTAGCCAAGTTCGCCATGCAGGACGAGCAGGGCGAAGGAGCCGAGGCGGAAGAAGTCAGCAGCCTGTTCAAGGTGCTGCAGGAGCAAGTGGTGCGTTCGCGCATCGTGAGCAACCAGCCGCGGATCGATGGCCGTGACAACAAGACGGTGCGTCCGATTCAGATCGAAGTGGGCGTTCTGCCCAGCACCCACGGTTCTGCGCTGTTCACCCGGGGTGAAACCCAGGCACTGGTCACCGCAACCCTGGGCACCAGCCGTGACGCGCTGAACGTCGATGCGCTGGAAGGCGAGCGTAAAGAGCCTTTCATGCTGCACTATAACTTCCCGCCCTATTCCGTTGGTGAAACCGGACGTATGGGCGCCACGGGCCGTCGCGAAATCGGTCACGGCCGCCTGGCCCGTCGTGGTGTACAGGCTGTCATGCCGAATCCGGAAGAATTCCCCTATGTGATCCGGGTAGTATCGGAAATCACCGAATCCAACGGTTCAAGCTCCATGGCCAGCGTCTGTGGCGCCAGCCTGGCGCTGATGGACGCCGGTGTTCCGCTGCGTGCGCCGGTCGCCGGTGTTGCCATGGGCCTGGTGAAGGAAGAGAACGGTTTCGCGGTTCTCACCGACATCCTGGGTGACGAAGACCATCTGGGCGATATGGACTTCAAGGTAGCGGGTACCGATAAGGGTGTCACCGCACTGCAGATGGACATCAAGATCCAGGGCATTACCGAAGAAATCATGGAGATTGCACTGGGGCAAGCCCATCAGGCGCGGATCCATATTCTGGGTGAGATGAACAAGGTCATCACCAACGCCCGTGAAGAGCTGTCTGCCAATGCGCCGAAAATGGTGGCGTTGAAGATCGATCCGGAGAAGATCCGTGACGTTATCGGTAAGGGTGGCGCCACCATCCGCTCTATTTGCGAGACCACTGGTGCGTCGATTGATATCGATGACGACGGCAGCGTTCGTATTTACGCCAGCGACAAGGCATCCGCCGATGCAGCCGTGCTGCGGGTAACGGAAATCACTGCCGAAGTGGAAGTGGGCCGCACGTACAAGGGCAAGGTTGAGCGTATCGTCGACTTCGGTGCCTTCGTCAACCTGCTGCCTGGCAAGGACGGCCTGGTGCACATTTCCCAGATCGCCGACCGCCGCATTGAGAACGTCACCGACGTGCTCAAGGAAGGCGAGGAAGTCTACGTCAAGGTTCTGGACGTGGACGCACGGGGCCGGGTGAAACTGAGCATCAAGGAAGTGACCCAGGAAGACATCGCCGCACTGGGTGCCTAATCGCAGCCAAACCGGTCAATGCTCCAAAGAAACGCCCCTTCTCGGGGCGTTTTTTTTGCCTGCTAATTAGTGGCCATATCGAGCCTTTGCCGAGCGTTCTCATGGGAGGCCTGCAGCATGGGGGGAGGGCGCCGTGACGCGACGATCTCCATGAACTGCAAGACCTTGATGCGGTAGTCCTTGGTGCCAAAGGTCCCGGTGTGCTGGGTATTGGTGGTCAGCAGGGCTTTGGGTTCGGCGGCCCGGTCAAACAGTGCTTCCACGTGGTGGTAGGGGATAATCAGGTCCCGCAGGCTGTGAATCAGCAGCAGCGGCGTGGGCGAAATGGCGCCGATGTGGTCCTGTGGGTCGACATCGCCTGGCAGCAGCCAGGACAGGGGATACTGCAGCGGCCAGGTGAGCCAGAACTGCGCCAGTTTTTCCCGGGCGATACCGCGATAACTGGCGAAGCCGGCATCCAGTATGACGCCTTGAACGCGCTCATGCAGGTCCGGCATCTGCGCACTGAAGGTGGTGGTGATGGCCGCGCCAAGGCTTTGTCCCAGCAGGAAAACCGGGAGTTCCTGGGTTTCCGGGCGAGCCATCAGCCAGCGATAGCCGGTTTCCGCGTCCACCAGCGCGGTGTCGATGTTGGGCGTGCCGGTCGAACGGCCGAAGCCACGATAGTCCAGTAACAGAACTTGATACCCTTGAGCCGGCAACCACATCACGCTACCAATGTGGGTACTGATGTTTTCGGCATTGCCATGCAGAAAGTACAGGGTTCCCCGCAGCTGACCGGCGGCCGGCAGCAGCCAGGCGTGCAGGGTTTCGCCATCCGGCGTATCGATGTAAATGTCCTGGTAGCGAAGACCAATCTGGTCGGGGGTGAGATAGTGTTCCTTGCTGGGATAAAAGAATAGGTGGCCGCATCCGCACAAGGTGAGGCTCAGCAGGCATAGAGTCAGCAATCGCAGCCCCTGGCACCAGGACGGGAAGAGACGGCCACCGATGGAGGCTGTGGAATCCAGATCCCTGTTAGAAGTAGAGACGGGCACTGGCCTGTGCTGTCGTCGCATAAACCTCACCACTCCTTTCCCGCTCCAGGCCAAGGGCCAGGCTCCAATTAGGTTGCCAGTGCAGGTTCCAGTAGCCCGCCAGACGGTGCTGTGGCTCATGGTCTTGCTCCGGGAAAAACCGGCTGCTGAACTCCAGCTGAACCGAATGGATGCCCGCCTGGTAGGACCAGCCGATTGAGGCGCCAGGTGCTGCCTGAAACCCATCCTGCAGCTGCTTGCCAACCCGGACGGCGCCTGTGATCAGGCCGTATGCCAAGCCGCCGACTGCGGCGTAACTGACGCCCGCACCGCCTTCCAGGTACCCGGCCAGCGGGCGCCGGCCCTGATCGGTGAGCTGGCGATCGGCGCCGAATGCCACGCGCCAGGACAGGGGCTGGAAAAACGGGTCGCGCGGTGTCAGCGACAGGATGCTGACGACGTCCAGGCGTTCAAGCTGAAGCTCGTCCTGATCCAGGTAGTACCGGAGGTCCGTGTTGAGAAACTGCAACTGCGAGCCGGGACGATAGCCTGGCGCGGAATCCTGTAGATCATGGTAGGCAGGCCGCAGCTCCAGTTCAATGAAGTTGCGGGAGGCCTGACGTCCAACGCCCAAGGTGGCGCGCCCGGTGGCATGCCCCTGATCATCCCGGATTTCCGGCGTCTGGGGCGGCACCAGCGGCGACTGGGCCGGTACCTGGCTGCGGGCTTGCAGCAGGGCGTAAGCCAGGCCTGCGGTTTCCTCCCGGGGCAGCTTGTCGCTCAAGGTGCGATACCGTGTGAACTGATAAGTGGCTTCCAGCAGTGCCGCCTGGCGCTCAGGCGCGAAGGGCGCCATGCTGGTCTCGGCCGGGGCCGTTCGCTGGCCAAAGCTGGTTGCGGCGAGCGTCCGCTCGTCAACGGACAATTGATCGAGCTGGTTGCGGACCAGCGTGGCCTGGGACGGGCGGTAATAGACGTCTTCGACCAGTTGATTGGCCACTACTACCCGCACCGTGTCCGATGGAATGGCACGAAGCCAGGGCAACTGGGGAATCAAATCGGTGCCCGGGCGGGCCACGTCCACCAGCGTCAGGATGCGGTAGGCGCAGTTCTCGTCGAAGAAGTAGTAGTCGAAGCGCTTGTCTTTGATTTCCCAGGCATGGCGGAGTAACTGTTTGACCTCGTCCGGCGTCAGGTTCAGTTGATACTCCCACAGGTCGCGGTTTTCGATCTCGCTGTAGAGCCGGATCTTGTCGTAATAGGGCTCTACCGTGGTAATGCCCGGATAGCCACCGAAGATGCCGCGGTAGGCGAACAATAGTTCGTTGTCGTGCTCGCCTGCGTCAGCGGCGTAGCTGATGGTGCTGGCCAGAATCGGGTTGCCCTGGTCCAGGTTGGGGGGATCCAGGCGCAGAAAGGTATGGCCGAACATGGACGAGGGGCTGTTGAGGTAGGACGAGGCAAACACCAGTGTTACCCGTTCCGTGTTCAGGTCCCGCAGCCACTGTTCAAGCGCCGGGCATGGCGCCGTGGGAATCCCGTTAAAGGGCGCCCCCTGTTGCTGTAGCCAGTGCAGCCGTGCCGGAAACCGGCATTGGGCCGTATCCTGCTCGTCGTCGCTTGAGAAGAAGGCGGCGAGGGTGGCCTGCAATTCCGCCTCCGGATCCGTCTTGCCCGTGGGGGCCAAAAAGAAGCTGGCGTCATCTGCCTGACTGAGCGGTGTCAGCCCGACGACCGGAGGACGGTACTGGAGCAGGGCCAACCACTCTGGTGCGCGTGCCAGATTGCGCGCCTCGGCGGCGGTCACTAATTCGGCAAGCGTGACCGCTGGTTCCGTCGAGGATGGGAGTGAGGGGGCCTGGGAGTCTGTCGCGGTGTCGGCGAGGCTTTGAGTGACGACCGTAGCGTTGAGAAACGTGGCAAGCATCACCGTTATAAAACACGGCCGCATGGTGAACACCTGAATTGGGCGAAACGGAGTTGGCATCCGGAAATCGCGGTTGGACACGCTCTTGTAAACGAAGCGGGGCGGATGCCATAAAGCCGGCGGGCGCCGGCTTTATGGCCGGGCAGACCGATTAGCCGAGGTACTTGGCCAGGGTTGCGTCAGCCTTCATCACGGATTCCAGCTGGCTCAGTGCCTGATCAGAAGTGACATCGGAGCTGGGGAAGACAGTGGCGAACTGATCTTTCATCACCGCCTTGAAGTGGTTCTTGTCGGACTCTTCCACTTTCAGCAGCAACATCAGGGCGCTCAGGTACTCGCCTTCGCCACGGCTCATGTCCGCAGCCAGTTGCTCCATGTTCTGGTCAACGAAAATGGCGGCATTTGCGGTAATGGCCGTGTTGGGATTACAGCCCAGAGTTCCAGTCGACATGGCTAGAGTCTGACTGCCTAGGCCGTTGGTGGTCGCCGCCAGCACGTGCGGAGCCAGGCCAGACTGTCCCTTGAAGATCATTGCGCCGGCGCCACAGCCAGGACCCGTGCTGGCGAATGCAAGATTGGAGGCTGCGACAAGCATTAAACCTGACAGTATTTTTTTCATTCTTGGTCTCCTTGGTTAGGTTGTGCGGACGCCACGCAGACCGAGTGCGACCATGGCTTGACCCAAAACCTGCCGATAGCTGCACCCTCAAAGCAACCGAGCCCGCTCGCTGAGTATAGAGCCAGTTTTTGTAAGGAGACAATCCGTCTTATTAATGCGTGAACAATGCAGGCTCAGGCGGGATAGCACTCATTGATTAACGAGGAGTTGTGCAGTGTGACCAATTTCTCAAATTAGCGGGATTAATGTCGCCCACTACGCCTTTCAGACGATGCCGTTACGCCTGGAAATCGTGACAATGGGTTCATGGCTGACGTGAATCTGTCCGCCTCAGGCCTTACCGACTCAGCGCGGTCGGCATTGTTGCTTTCAAATCGCTCTCCTTTCCCTGTGTGTTCCATATGCAAATTGATGCCGCCGGTTTAAACCGGCGGCTTTTTTTGTGGCTATTTCCCTTCCTGGGCAGCAAACAGGATTTTATAGACGTCCGTGAAGTGGGCGACGAAGTGCACGCTGACGCCTTCGCGGATATAGTCTGGCAGCTCATCGAAATCGCGTCGATTGGCTTCGGGCAGCAGAATCTCGAAGATCTTGCTGCGGCGCGCGGCGATGATCTTTTCCCGGATGCCACCCACTGGGAACACCTGTCCGGTCAGGGTCAGTTCACCCGTCATGGCCACGGTGGGCTTCGGTGCCTGGTTGCGGGCCAGGGACAGCAACGCCGTGGCCATGGTGATCCCGGCGCTGGGGCCGTCCTTCGGCGTGGCGCCTTCCGGCACGTGCAGGTGGACGAACGCCTTGTCGAAAAACTCCGGGTTGCCCTTGTACTGCTTGAGGTGAGAGGCCACGAAGCTGTAGGCGATTTCCGCCGATTCGCGCATCACCTCGCCTAACTGGCCGGTGAGCTTGAAGCCCCGGTTGGCGGAGTGGATCAAGGATGCTTCCACCGGCAGGGTGGCGCCGCCCATGGCGGTCCAGGCCAGGCCGGTCACCACGCCGACGCCTTTGAGCGTTTTTTCCGGACGGAACAGCGGTTGCCCCAGATAAGGGATCAGGTCGTCCACGCCGATCTTGATCGAGTCGGTCTGATCGTCCTCCAACAAGCGTACGACGGCCTTGCGCACGATGCGGTGCAGCAGCTTTTCCAGGTGCCGGACTCCTGCCTCGCGGGCATAGCCTTCGATGACCTTGCGCAGCGCCGCCTCGGTGATCGACAGCTGGGAGGATTTCAGCTTGGCGCGCTTGAGCAGCTTGGGCCAGAGATGCTGCTTGGCAATGGCCACTTTCTCTTCCGTGATATAGCCGGATAGGCGGATCACATCCATCCGGTCCAGTAAGGGGCCGGGAATGGTGTCCAACTGGTTCGCGGTGCACACGAACAGCACCTTGGACAGATCCAGCCGGACATCCAGGTAGTGGTCGAGAAACTCCAGGTTCTGTTCCGGATCCAGGGTTTCCAGCAGAGCCGAGGCGGGATCACCCTGGTAGGACGCGCCGATCTTGTCGATCTCGTCGAGCATGATCACCGGGTTGGCGGTTTCGACCTCTTTCAGGGCCTGCACCAACTTACCGGGCAGGGCGCCGATGTAGGTCCGGCGGTGGCCCTTGATTTCGGCTTCGTCGCGCATGCCGCCGACGCTGAAGCGGTAGAACTTGCGCCCCAGCGCGGCGGCAATCGATTTGCCGATGGAGGTTTTGCCCACGCCGGGCGGTCCGACCAGCAGCAGGATGGAGCCGGATACCTCGCCCTTGTAGGCGCCTTCCGCCAGGAACTCGACGATCCTCTCCTTCACGTCGCTCAGCCCCGCGTGTTCCTTGTCCAGGGTCTTGCGGGCCTGCTTGATGTCGAGCTTGTCCTCGGAGAAGACGCCCCAGGGCACCTGGGTCAGCCAGTCCAGATAATTGCGGGTGACGCCGTATTCGGCGGCACCGGGGTCCAGGATCGACAGCTTCTGCAGCTCGTCGCGAAAACGCTTCTCCACGTGGGCCGGCGGCTTGAGGGCGGCCATCCGCTCCTCGAACAGCTCCACATCGGCGGTACGGTCATCCTTGGTCAGCCCCAGTTCTTTCTGGATGACCTTGAGCTGCTCCTTGAGGAAGAACTCGCGCTGGTGGGTGGAGATCTTGTTATTCACCTCCTGGCTGATCTGGCTCTGCAGCTTGGCCACTTCCAGTTCGCGCTTGAGCAGATACAGCACTTTTTCCATGCGCCGCAGGATCGGCACGGTATCCAGGACTTCCTGCAGCTCCTTGCCTTCGGCGGTGGTAATGGCCGCGGCAAAGTCCGCCAGGGGAGAGGGATCATCCGGCCCGAACCGGCTGAGGTACTGCTTTAGCTCCTCGCTATACAGCGGGTTCAGCGGCAGCAGCTCCTTGATGGTGTTGATGATGGCCATGGCATAGGCCTTTTGCTCGGCCCGGTCCTCTTCCTTGGGGTGCGGGTAGTCCACTTCCACCAGGTAGGGCGGTGTGCGGCGTAGCCACTGGGTGATGCGAAACCGCTGCAGGCCCTGGGCGATGAACTGGATCTTGCCGCGGTCCTTGACCGTGTTATGAATCCGCACGGCGCAGCCGATATGGGAGAACTCCTCCGTGTCGTGGGTTTCGCCGGGATGCAGCGGGGCGCTGGAGAAGGTGAGCCCGACCACATGGTGCTCAGTGTTGTTGACGCGGTTGATGGTCTCGTCCCAGGGCGTCTCGTTCACGATCAGCGGCTGCACTTGCGCCGGAAAGAACGGGCGGCTGCTGACGGGAATCAGGTAAATGCGCTTCGGTAGGACCTGATGCGGCAGGACCAGCCCAGTGCCGGCCTGCTCCTGTTCCTGCTCAACAAACTCCACGTGAGGCTGGTCTGTCTCTGTCATGCATGCTCCCGCTGTCTACGGCAAGTGTGAATGATGGATGACGCTGGATCGCCTGGCTCACTCCAGGTGATCTGGAGAGGCGAGGGGCCGAACGCCTTGGCTTTGGACTGAATATATGGGGCGATCTGACCGAAACCAAGGGCAGGCCCGGGCAGTCGCTGATGGATTGAATGGCAATGGCTGGGCAGGGTTGAAGCGGGGCCGGTTCGTCCCCATATTGAGCGGCAATTACATCGAGGAGAAGAACAGCATGGCGCAATCAGCCTATGTGGTGGACGGCACCTTGGAAAATTTCCAGGCCGAGGTGCTGCAAAAATCAATGCAGGTACCCGTGCTGGTGGACTTCTGGGCGGAATGGTGCGCGCCCTGCAAAGTGTTGATGCCTATCCTGGAAAAGCTGGCGGACGAATACGCGGGCGCCATTCTGGTGGCCAAGGTCAACGCCGATCAGCAGCCGGATCTGACCGCGCATTTCGGGGTGCGCAGCCTGCCCACGGTGAAGGTGTTGTTCCAGGGGCGGCTGGTGGACGAATTCAGCGGCGTCCAGCCGGAGGCCCAGATCCGTGCATTGATCGAGCGCTATGCGGTCAAACCCTCGAACCAGTTGCGCGAACAGGCCCAACAATTGATGCAGGAAGGCAATGCCACGGCGGCGTTGGAGTTGTTGCGGCAGCTGAACCAGAGCGAGCCCGACAACCTGGATGTACTGGTGGATCTGGCCCGCGCCAGTGCCCAGACCGGGGATTGGGCGACGGCCGAGCAAATCTGCGATTCCCTGCCGCCGGATTACCGCAGCAAGCCGGAAGTTAAGCAACTGCAGGCCCGCAAGAAATTCTTCGAAACCGCCGGTGACATTCCGGAGCTGGCGGAGCTGCAGCAACGGCTGGCGGCCAATCCCGACGATGCCGAGGCCCAGCATCAGCTGGCCCTGCGCCAGGTGCTGATGGATGACATGGAGGCCGCGCTCAATACCTTGCTGGAGCTGATGCAGAGCAACCGTGCCTATGGCGACGACCTGGCGCGTAAGACCTTGCTGGAGGTGTTCGATCTGCTGGGCAAGGATGACCCCTTGGTGAAGACCTATCGGCGTCGCCTGTACACGCTGCTGTATTAAGTTGCTCTATGCCTTGAATGCGGATCATCGAGCCGGCCTGGAGCCGGCTTTTTTGTGGCTGGCGCGCGGGGATTACTAATCGAAGGAGGATGAAGCGGATACGTAGAAACCGAGAGGGTCGAATTTCGCATTAATCATATAAATGATTTTTATCAATAAGTTATGTGTTGTCTTGTCACCATGGCTGCTCTTTTTGACGGAGCTACCGCAAAAAAAAAGTAATCCGCGACTGATCCAAACCGGATTCCCGCCTGTATACACCTATGTGCATATCGCATTGGCCTGAAGCAAAACTGGAGTCGCTTGAGGCCGATTGTGCAATAACCCGATGAGGCTCTGGCCAACCCAGAGCGTCAGGAAAAGGTTCCGAGGCGGAAGCTCACTTCCGATGGAAGCCGGTGAGAAGCCGGAGCTTCCAGGGCCACAAGCCCCCTCACTACTCACTTGATCTCTATAACTATAGAGCGGAGGCAACGATCCATGAGAACATCCGCAAGCTCTCAGACACTCGCAATGCAAAGGGTTCCCGAGTCTGTTCGTATTGATTCGGTTGTTGAGGAAGGAAATCTCGCTGGTTCCCTCACGGGAACCGGGGCAGCGGACGCTGCGACCTGGTACGACAGTCCGCAGGAATCCGCTGCAGCGGAGGACTGGGAGGCCGGTGCGGACACGGATCTGCTGGCCGACGGCGAGATGGTTGCCCCCTCTGACGATGCGTTGACCACTGACGACCAGATCCCGGAGCTGAGCTCCGAGGAGATGCTGGCGGGCGACCTGATGTCCATGTATGTCCGGGACGTTGCCGCGCATCCGCTGTTGTCGGTCGACGAGGAAAAACGCCTCACCCAGGAACTGCTGCGGCACCGTTTGGCGCTGGTGGTTCTGCTGGGCGGTCATCCCTTGAGCCTGGCGGCACTGATGGCGTTCGTCAGCTCCGACTCCGATTTCTTCGCGCGCAATACCGAATGGCGGGATTGGGCGCTACGCAACGGCGAAGTGGAAACGGCCCTGATCGGCCTGTTCCGGGATCACGCCAAGACCCTGCCACGGCTGATTCCGCGCGAACTGCTGGCGGAAATGAAATCCCTACATCAACAGGTCGAGGAAGCCTCGGCCGCCGGTGATCGAGCCAAGACCAGCCAGGCTTATCGGGCCCTGATGCGTCACCTGGTGGGCGTGCAGTTCCCCCATGAGCTGATCCTCAGCCTCTGTCAGGTTCTGACCGACACCATTCCCATGAAGCGCCGTCGCGCCCCTCTGAATACCCTGGTCCCACTCAAGCCTGCCCGCCTGCTGCACAAAATTGAGCGGCGTCTGGCCAAGCTCAACGTCACCAAGCGCAAGCTGGTGCAGGCCAACCTGCGGCTGGTGGTGTTCATTGCCCAGAAGCATCGTTATGGCGGCGTGCAATTGCATGACCTGGTGCAGGAAGGCAACCTGGGTCTGCTCAAGGCGGCCGACAAGTTCGACTACCGCAAGGGATTCCGCTTTGCCACCTACGCCTACTGGTGGATTCAGCAGCAGATCAAGCTGGCGATCAAGCGTCAGAGTGACCTGATTCCTTCTCCGGTGTATGTGCAGGACGAGATCAGCAAGTTCAATATCTGGTCGGTCCGTCTGCAGCAGGAAGCCGGCCGCGAGGTCTCCGTGAGCGAAGTGGCCAAGCACATGGACGTCAGCGTCGAACGTGGCGCCATGCTGGCCATGGGGGCCCAGCGCGTCCTCTCCATGGAGCGGGCGGTTTCCTCCGAAAGCGACACCAACCTGGGTGATCTGCTGCCGGATCAGAAAGTGGAATCACCCTCCTGGGATTACCTCAAGCACCAGCGTGAGCAAGCCGTGCAAAACCTGCTGGAGCACCTGTCGCCTCGGGAAGCCCGTGTGATGGCGCTGCGCTTCGGTGTGGGTATCCATCAGGAATATACCCTGCGCGAAGTCGCCTCGCAGATCGGCGTGAGTCCTGAGCGTGTGCGCCAGATCGAACGTGAGGCGCTGGCCAAACTGCAGGATGTGGCAGGTGGTAGCCTGCGCTCGCTGCTGGCGGACGACTAAAATCCGTGCTTAGAACTGCTCTGGGGCGTCAGCCCCAGGGTAGGGCTTGGCTTTCCCCGCGGCTCCTCGCTCATCCTCTGCCATCTCTTGCTGCTACTCTCCTGATCTTGGCCTGATCCTGACTTTTCCGTCTCCGGATGCTGTCGCCAGCAGGGCCGATGGCCCCTTCGCCGTTCGTAAATCGGTGATATCAAAAAACAATTTTTCGTCTTGCCTGGTGCCATCATTTGGTAACGGCGCGAGGCCATTCTACACTAGAGTGTAAGAGCACTTTGAAAGACGCAGGTTTGGCGCGAGGCGCGCGAGCTTGAACCCGCTCTGTGGCAGTCTTTTTGTAGCGCGGGTGTCCGCAAACAAACACTGACCATGACGATGGAGTATTCCATGCTGGAAGACGTCGACCCCACGGAAACCCAGGAATGGCTGGATGCGCTGGAATCGCTACTGGAGCACGAAGGGCCGGAACGCGCGCACTACCTGATGGCTCGCCTGGCCGAGCGCGCCACTCGCGAAGGCGTCCAACTGCCCTTTGCCGTTAACACGCCCTACCGCAATACCATCCCCAATACCAGTGAAGCCAGAATGCCCGGCGACTTGTTCATGGAGCGCCGGATTCGCTCGTTGATCCGTTGGAACGCCATCGCCATGGTGCTGCGGGCCAACCTGGGGGAGGGCGATCTCGGCGGGCACCTGTCCACCTTCTCATCCATCGCTACGTTATACGACGTGGGGTTCAACTACTTCTTCCGGGCCGGCACCGACAAACAGGACGCCGACCTGATCTATTTCCAGGGGCACAGTTCGCCTGGCATCTACGCCCGCTCCTTTCTGGAGGGGCGGCTGACGGAAGAGCAACTGGATAACTATCGCCGCGAGGTGGATGGCGGTGGACTGTCCTCCTATCCCCACCCCTGGCTGATGCCCGAGTACTGGCAGTTTCCCACCGTCTCCATGGGGCTGGGGCCGATCCAGGCCATCTACCAGGCCCATGTGATGAAGTATCTCCACAGCCGTGAACTGCTGGACATGGGCGACCGCCGGGTCTGGTGTTTCGTGGGCGACGGGGAGTGCGACGAGCCAGAGACGCTTGGCTCAATTTCCATGGCGGGCCGGGAAAAACTCGATAACCTGGTGTTCGTGGTGAACTGTAACCTGCAGCGCCTGGATGGGCCGGTCCGCGGCAACGGGCAGATCATCCAAGAGCTGGAGGGCGTGTTCCGGGGCGCCGGCTGGAACGTGCTCAAGGTCGTGTGGGGGCGACTCTGGGATCCCCTGTTCGAGAAGGATACCCAAGGTGTCCTTCAGGCCATCATGGATGAAACCGTCGATGGTGAGATGCAGAACTTCAAGAGCAATGGCGGGGCCTATACCCGCAAAACCTTCTTCGGCAAACATCCGGAAGCGCTCAAGCTGGTCGAGAACCTGTCCGACGATGACATCCTGCACCTCAACCGCGGCGGGCACGACCCCTACAAGGTCTATGCGGCCTACCATGCGGCGGCCAATCATAAAGGTCAGCCCACGGTCATTCTCGCGCACACCATCAAGGGCTATGGTTTTGGCGCGGCGGGCGAGGCCCAGAATACGACCCACTCCCTGAAGAAGATGGATGTGGAGGCTCTGAAGAAGTTCCGCGACCGCTTCGGGGTGCCCCTGTCTGATGAAGAGTTGACGGAGATTCCCTATTACCGGCCGCTGCCCGATAGCCCGGAAGTGTTGTACATGAAAAAACGGCGGGAAGCCCTGGGTGGTTTTCTGCCCAAGCGCCGCAAGGACTCCCAGCCGCTGCAGATTCCTGAACTCAATACGTTCGAGAGCATTCTGGCAGGCTCAGGCGGGCGTGAGATTTCCACCACTATGGCCTTCGTGCGGATGCTGTCGATCCTCGTCAAGGACAAGCAGATCGGTAAACGCATTGTTCCCATCGTGCCAGACGAGGCGCGTACCTTCGGCATGGAGGGGATGTTCCGCCAGCTGGGCATTTACTCGTCGGGTGGGCAGAAGTATGTGCCCCACGACCGTGAACAGGTGATGTACTACAGGGAGGATAAGAAAGGCCAGATTCTGGAGGAGGGAATCACCGAGGCCGGCTCCATGGCCGCCTGGATTGCCTGCGCCACCTCCTACAGCACTAACGATTATCCGCTGATCCCGTTCTATACCTTCTACTCCATGTTCGGCTTCCAGCGGATTGGCGACCTGGCCTGGGCGGCGGGCGATATTCGCGCCCGCGGCTTCCTGATGGGTGCCACCGCCGGTCGCACAACCCTCAATGGCGAAGGATTACAGCACCAGGACGGCCATAGCCTGCTCCTGGCCGCCACCGTGCCCAATTGCGTGTCCTATGATCCGGCCTATGCCTATGAGCTGGCGGTCATCATCCAGCACGGGATGAAGCGGATGTATCAGGACAACGAAAGCGTCTACTACTACATCACCCTGATGAATGAGAATTACGAGCAACCGCCCATGCCCAAGGGGGTGGAGGAAAGCATCATTCGGGGCATGTATCTGCTGGAATCCAACGGCGGAAATGGACCTCGGGTACAACTATTGGGTGGGGGCACCATCCTCAACGAAGTGCTGGCCGCAGCCAAGCTGCTGGAGGAGGATTTCGGCGTCGTAGCCGACATCTGGAGCGTCACCAGTTTCAACGAATTGGCCCGCGACGGCCAGCATATCCAGCGCTGGAACATGCTGCATCCCAACGAGAAGCCCCGCGAAAGCTATGTGGCCAGTTGCCTGGGCGGCATGCCCGGACCGGTGGTGGCCTCGACCGATTACATGAAGCTGTATGCGGAGCAGATCCGGCCCTATGTCCCGGGCACTTATCGGGTGCTTGGCACCGACGGCTTCGGCCGCAGCGATACCCGTCAGAAACTGCGCCAGTTCTTCGAGGTCGACCGTTACTACATCACCGTGGCCGCGCTCGACGCCTTGGCTGAGGAGGGCAAGATCCAGCGCTCGGTGGTGGCCGACGCCCTGGTCAAATACCAAATCGATGCTGACAAGCCGAACCCGGCCTGTAGCTAAGGAGGAGACGGTCGTGAGCATGCAGGAAGTCCGTGTCCCCGATTTGGGCGGGGCAGATGAGGTTGAGGTCATCGAGATCCTGGTTCAGCCAGGCGACAAGGTGGAAGCCGAACAGTCCCTGCTGGTGGTGGAGTCCGATAAGGCGACGGTGGAATTGCCGTCGCCCGCCGGTGGTACCATCAAGGAGATGAAGGTCGAGGTCGGCCGACGCGTCAAGCAGGGTGATCTGGTGGCCATGCTGGAGACGGCCGAGGCACAGGCCGAATCAGCGGAAGAGCAGCCTGAGACCGCTGAAGCCAAGCCGCAAATGCAGGAGAAGCCAGAGGCCATTGAAGACGCGGCCACGTCTGAACCGGCTCCTAAAACTGATAGCGGAGGCGGTCGCGAGGAAACGGTGCGGGTGCCGGATATCGGTGAAGCCCATGGGGTGACGGTGATCGAGGTGTCCGTCAAAGCCGGGGATCGCGTCGCGGCGGAAGACACCCTCATTGTGCTGGAGTCGGACAAGGCCTCCATGGAAATACCGTCGCCGTCTGCCGGCGTGGTTCAGGAGATCCTGGTCAAGGTGAACGACGAGGTGGAGGAAGGCGCGCCGATTGCGAAAATGCTGCTGGAGGGCGAAGCCGCGGAGCCTGCAGCGGACCGCAAGCCGCCCGCCGACCAGAAGCCCTCACAGGCACCCGCTACAAAGGAAGAACAGCCAACGCCATCCAGTCCGCCTTCGCCTCAGTCCTCTAAGCCGGCCGGCGGGCCGGCGCCAACCCTGAATGAGGCCCAAGCCGAACAGGCTGCCCGAAAAGTGCATGCGGGGCCCGCGGTGCGTCGCCTGGCACGAGAGTTTGGCGTCGATCTGGGGCAGGTCGGCGGCAGCGGGCCCAAGCATCGGATCATCAAGGAAGACGTGCAGACTTACGTCAAACAGAGCCTGCAGCAACTGGGCAGCGGCGGTGGTGGCGGTCTCGGACTGCCCCAGGTCAAGCTGCCGGATTTCAGCCAGTTCGGTAAGGTCGAACGCAAGCCGATGAGCAAGATTCATCGGGCCACCGCCGAAGGAATGCAGCGCAGTTGGCTCAATGTGCCCCATGTGACCCAGTTCGACGAGGCCGATATTACGGCACTGGAGGACTTTCGCCGGGAGCAGAAAGAAGCGGCGGCCCGGCGCGACACCAAGCTGACCCTGGTGCCGTTTCTGCTCAAGGCCTGTGCCTATGCGCTACGCACCTATCCCCAGTTCAATGTGTCACTGGACACCAAGTCCTGGGAGCTGATCCAGAAGGACTACGTCCATATCGGGCTGGCGGTTGATACCCCGGCAGGATTGCTGGTTCCGGTGATCCGCGACGTTGATAAAAAGGGCATCTGGGACCTGGCCCGGGAGTCGAATGATCTGGCTGCGCGGGCACGGGATCGCAAACTGCAGCCGGCCGACATGCAGGGCGGCTGTTTCTCCATTTCGAGCCTGGGCGGCATCGGCGGCACGGCGTTCACTCCCATCGTGAACACGCCGGAAGTGGCGATCCTTGGGGTGTCCAAGGCACAAATGCGTCCGGTGTATCAGGAGGGGCAGTTCGTACCGCGGCTGATGCTGCCGTTGTCCCTGTCGTATGACCACCGTGCCGTGAATGGAGCCGACGCGGCGCGCTTTACCGCACTGCTGGGAACCTTGCTGAGCGATATCCGCCACCTGTTGCTGTAAGCGCTGAGCCGTCGCCGGCGCGCGAATGCTTTCAGCCCAATGCTGATGTTTGGTATCGTTGGCGGGCCTATTCGTAGGAAACCTGTACTGGTTTGCAGACTTGTGGTCCCGCCTTTGGCATTCTTGCGGGAGGTCGTTGCCAGGGCATTTGTCGCGAAAAGGCCGGCCAGAACGACTCAGCGTAGAGGTACGGAATGTTCAACATCAGAAATTTCATGATGACAGGGCTCTTGTCCCTGACATTGATTAATCCTGTGTCTGCCGCCACGGTGCAGGATGCCGCCGAGGCGATCAAGAACCAGGAGTTTGAGAAGGCGTCGCGGCTTCTGCTGGATATCGCCGGCAAGGGCGACCGTGATGCGCAGTTCCTGCTGGCCATGATGTATGAGCATGGTCGGGGCGTGCCGAAGAGCGATGAAGAAGCCTTCATGTGGTACAAGCAGGCCGCCCAGCAGGGGCATGATGCGGCGCAGAACAACTTGGGCCAGATGTATAAGCAGGGTCAGGGCGTCAAGCAGGACTTCAAGGAAGCCGTTAGCTGGTTCCGCAAGGCGGCACTGCAGGGTAATCCGGTGGCCCAGTACAACCTGGGTGTGCGCTACACCAAGGGTGAGGGCGTGGAAAAGGACCTGGCGGAAGGCGCCAAGTGGTATCGCAAATCCGCCGAGGTCGGCAATATGTTTGCCCAGTTCGCCTTGGCCTATGCCTATGCGACCGGCGAAGGTGTGGAGAAGAATATGGTCGAGGCCTATGCCTGGGCCAAGGCATCCTCCACCAAGAAGCTGTTGCGGGCTCAGCAATTTGTGGGCTTTCTGGGGAGCAAGTTATCCCCGGAGGAGCTGGCAAAAGGTGATCAGCGTTTTCTGGAGCTAAAAGAACAGCTGGGTCTGGCGGATGCGCCGCCCCCCGCCGGGCCAGTAACGCCACAGCCGCCGGTGGTGCCTGCGGGCGACAAGCCGGCACAGCCGGATGATTCCGCATCCTGATCTGAGGGCAGGGGTGCGGCTCGCGCTCCTGCCTTTTTCTTGGCGCCATTCTCCGCTTTAGCGTTCTTCCTCTGCTTAGTCTTTTTCTCTAGATAGGCGTCCTCTGCGTTAGCCCGCCGTTGCGTTAACCTCCATTGTTTCTGCGCTTCACCTTGGTCATTGCGGCTAGAGCCCCCGTTCGCTTCAGGGATGACCTCATCGAGCCCTCTTCCGACTGGAGAAAACTGTGTACTTCGTCGCATTAACGGCGACAGGCATCTTGTTGGGCGCGTATACGTGTGTATACAATGCGTACGACTGTATACACAGAGCCATACGCGAGGAACCTAGCATGACAGCGCCGTCCCACGAACAGAGCAAGAGTGGCCAGCACTACAAGATCGCGATCATCGGTACGGGCTTTGCCGGGCTGGGCATGGCTATCCAGCTCAAGCGCCGAGGCGAGGAGAACTTTCAGTTGTTCGAGCGTGAAGCCGGGGTCGGCGGCACCTGGCGGGTTAATCACTACCCGGGTTGCGCCTGCGACGTGCAGTCACACCTGTATTCGTTTTCCTTCGAGCCCAACCCGAACTGGACGCGGATGTTTGCGCCGCAGCGGGAAATCAAGGCTTACCTGGAACATTGCGCCGAGAAACATGGCCTGCTGGAGAAGACCCACTTCAATACCACGCTGACGCGCGCCCAGTGGGATGCATCGGCACGGGTATGGCGCATTGAGGATCAGGATGGCAACCAGTACTCCGCCAATGTGCTGATTTCCGGCATGGGTGGTCTGTCCACGCCATCCTACCCTAAGATTCCGGGGCTTGAGACGTTCCAGGGCAAGGCCTTTCACTCCCAGCACTGGGAGCATGACTACGACCTGAACGGCAAGCGGGTCGCCGTGATCGGCACCGGTGCTTCGGCCATTCAGTTCGTGCCCCAGATCCAGTCCAAGGTGGCGCAGCTACACCTGTATCAGCGCACGCCGCCCTGGATTCTGCCCAAGCCGGATCGTGCCGTTTCGGCCCTGGAACAGCTGTTGTTCAAGCGCTTTCCGGCGGCCCAGAAAGCTTTCCGCAATGCCATCTATAGCATGCTGGAAACCCGCGTACTGGGCTTTGCCATCAATCCGCGCCTGATGAATTTGCCCAAACGCTGGGCCTTGAATCACATCCGCCGCCAGATCAGCAATCCCGAACTGCGGGCCAAGGTAACGCCGGACTACACCATCGGCTGCAAGCGCATTCTGATCTCCAACGACTATTACCCGGCGCTGGATAAGCCGAACGTGGATGTGATCACCACCGGCATTCGCGAGGTTCGTCCCCACAGTGTGGTGACGACCGACGGCGTGGAGCGGGAAGTGGATGCCATTATTTTCGGAACAGGCTTTACCGCCACGGACCCCTTCCCCAAGGGGCTGATCTTTGGGCGCGACGGGCTGGATATCACCAGCGCTTGGAAGGATGGGCCCGAGGCCTACAAGGGGACGACGGTAGCCAACTTCCCCAATTTCTTCCTGTTGATGGGCCCCAATACCGGCCTGGCCCATAGCTCGATGGTGTATATGATCGAGTCCCAGATCAATTACGTACTAGATGCCCTGAACCTGATGGATCGCAAGCAACTGGAGGTTGTGGAAGTCATGCGAACCGTGCAGGAGCGCTATAACCAGCAGGTGCAGAGCCGGCTCGGATCTTCGGTCTGGAACCGGGGTGGCTGCCAGAGCTGGTACATTCATCCGGTGAGCGGCAAGAATACCTCCCTGTGGCCCGGCTATACCTGGCGCTTCCGCCAGATCACCCGGAAGTTTGACGCCCCGGCCTACCAATTGGTGCCCGTGCAGCGTCAGCAACCGGTGTCGAGCCCGGTCAGTTCATCTCAGGCTGCTTAATGGCTTAAGCGATGCTAGCCTTTGGGGGCGTCATGCCCCCTTTTTTTGCTTTGAATCCTACTGGAACCTCTTGCCGGTTGGAGACCCAGAACAAGAACGAATTGGAGACAATATGGCCAGTCTTGCCGCCCGGGCCGTGAAGGCCTATACCCGCCGCGTGATCAAAAAGAAGCCCCGCAACCCTGAGCACCTGGTGAAACACCTGCGCCGTGCGCTGGACAACGCGCCGCTGCCGGTGCTGCTGCCGTTGGGCGTTCGCAAGCACACCTTTGCCGGCCTTGGCGTGCATGGCGACTGGCTGCGGGTGAAGCAGCCGACTCAGGCGGTGCTCTACGTACATGGTGGTGGCTTTATCGCCGGTGTGACCCGGACCTACCTGAATCTGTGCGGTCGCTTCGCCAAGGCGCTGCGGGCGGATGTGTACCTGCCGGCCTATCGCCTTGCGCCGGAGCATCCGTTCCCGGCCGCCCTGGATGATGTGCTAGCGACCTATCAGCTGATCCTGAAGGATTATCCGGCCAGCCAGATCACACTGATCGGGGATTCCGCAGGTGGCGCCCTAGTTCTCAGCGCGTTGCTGGCAATTCGCGACCGCGGACTGCCGCTGCCGAAATGCGGCGTGGCCTACTCGCCATTTGCCGACCTGACGGCGCCGGAAGAGGG
>JAEZAA010000258.1 GCA_023430625.1 Pseudomonadota bacterium | reverse complement strand
TCGGCTACATGTACGGCATGTACCGTAAGTTGAGCAACCAGGTTACGGGCGCCTTTACGGGTAAGGGCATTAGCTTTGGCGGAAGTCTGATCCGTCCGGAAGCAACCGGTTATGGTCTCGTGTACTTCGTTGAAGAAATGCTGAAAACCCGAGGCATGAGCTTCAAGGGATTGCGGGTTGCAGTCTCTGGCTCAGGTAACGTTGCCCAGTACGCGATGCAAAAGGCGATGGAGCTCGACGCGATTGTGGTAACGCTGTCTGACTCCGAAGGCACTGTCTACAATCCGGCAGGCTTTACTGAGGAACAGTTCAATTACCTCTTGGAGCTGAAGAACGTCCGTCGTGGTCGTATTTGGGAGCTGGCCGAAGAGTTCGGACTCGTCTACGAAAAAGGCGCGACCCCCTGGAAGTTTCCCTGCGATGTCGCTCTGCCATGCGCGACCCAGAATGAACTGGACGACCAGGACGCCAAGCTGCTCATTTCCAATGGCTGTTTCTGCGTCGCAGAAGGTGCCAACATGCCTTCCACGCTGAAAGCGGTTGAAGTCTTCCAGGCGGCTAAGATTCTCTATGCACCTGGCAAGGCGTCAAATGCCGGCGGCGTTGCGGTGAGTGGTCTGGAAATGGCGCAGAACTCCATGCGTCAGCACTGGACTGAGGGTGAAGTCGACGCCAAGCTACACGGCATCATGAAGTCTATTCATCAGGCCTGTACGTCCTACGGGCGCGATGGTGATTACATCGATTACGTAACCGGTGCAAACATTGCCGGCTTCGTGAAAGTTGCCGACGCCATGCTGGCGCAGGGAATCGTGTAAATCGTTTGATCCGGGTATCGTACGCCGTAGCGCTCTCTGCTACGGCGTGCTGCTACCATGCTGCACTGCTACGGCGTGCCTTTTCCCGCTCCTTCCATCCTTCTCGAACCAATACCGCAAGTAGAATTCCGTAAGCCAGGCTCCAGCAGACCGCTGCGCCTAGCTGAGCCGGGATTATGGGCAAGACTGTTGCCGCCGCCATACGCAGCACCGCTGCAAGACTCAATAATGCCACCGCCAGATAGATCACGGGAGCTGCGTTCGGGTCACGTCGTGTCCGCAGCAATCGTGTGCGCGCCATCACGGTCAGGGTGAGGGTGCCCAATGCGCCGATGGTGATGGCGTGCAATGCCGAGGACAGCGGAATCCAGCCTGTCAGAAGCGAACTGCCGACCAGTATCCAGCCAATGGCTAGCCATAGGTAGCCGAGGGTCAAGGCGAGTAAGTCCGGTCGATCCAGTGCCTGCCAGACCTGCCAGCGGTATGTGCGTACGATCGTCAAGCCCGCGATCAGAATGAGCAGACTACCGGTGATCCGACGGAACTCTTCGAATGGCACCAACTGCAGAGTCAACGCCAGCGCGCCCAGAATGAGCACCGAGCCTTCGATCCCCGGCTGGACCCGGGCTTCCAGATCACGGCCTTTCTTAAGTAGATGGCCCGCAATCGCGGGCGCAATCATGCGCCCGCCCATGAAGAACATCAGTCCGCTCAACAGCAACACGCCCTCAAATAAAAGGCTGTGGCGTAGCCATGACCAGGATAGGTATGGGACCAGATGATAGGCGCCCAGGGTCAATCCGACGCCGATGATTATTGGTGCGACCGCCTTATTGCGCCACTTCTTCGCGGCGCGGGTAAAACGCGGCACCACACGCCATGTGAGGAGGCCGGCAAACAGCAGGTTCAGGCTGGCGGCCGCTTGGCTCTCAGGCGCTACAAGAAATGCAACCCGGGCGGTAAGCCAGACGCCCAACAGGCTGTTGATCAGCCACCGTGGCTGAGGTCCCAGGATGTAGCCGGCAACCACAGCCAGTGCGAACCCAAATAACATCTCATGGGCGTGCCCCATGCTGGCCGAGAGAGCTACGGGCTTCTGTACCAGATTCAGTTGTGCGAGTACGGACCACGGCAGCAGCAGTGCCGCGTATGCGGCGGCGCAGGGGAAAAAGTAAATGGCGGCGAATGGCTCGCGGCGGGAGGGTAGGTCAGGCACGTCGTCGCCCTGGGGTTGTTTGAGCTAGATGATGGGGCGCTCCCGTTCGATGCCGTGATCCAGGCAACATTCGCAGCCTTTCGGCTTTGCCGGGCGAGTCAGCAGTGCCAGTCCGCCAATCAACAGGAGTCCGATCAAAGGCAAGAACAGAACCAGATGAGCAACGATATAGTGATGCAACATAGCAACCGTCCTCCGGGATTGAAGCGCCCGCCCTTGATAGGCCTGACGTCGGTATCCACTGTGCGATTAAAGATGTAATTAATATATATCATGATCGCGAGATTGGCGAACGGCTCGGCCCGAATGTAGTGAGAGATGTCCGATCTCGGTGTTTGAACGAAGAATTCTATTAGCCTCTGGAGTAGTGGCGTAACAAATCAAGCAGAATGAGCGGAAGCTGGTGAATCTGCCGCAGCAGGGTAAAGCGTGCCGGCCCGAAAACGTGGGGCATGTATGCTGGTGCATCCCGGTCGATGGTGATGCAAACGGGATGGATGCCCTGCCGTATGGCTTCGCAGACAGCCTGCCGGGTGTCCTCGATACCGTAGCGGGTTTCATAGATGTCCGTGTCGTTGGGCTTGCCATCCGACAGCAGGATTAATAGCCGACGCTGCGCGGCGGCCTTCATCAACGAAGTGCTGGCATGGCGCAAGGCGGCGCCAACGCGGGTAAAGCGATCCGGCTCAAGGGCGGCGATCCGACGGTTCAAGCGGCTGTCCGCTGAGTTCTCAAATGACTTCAGTTCGGTGACACGAACTTGGGTGGGGCCTTCGCCGGAAAATGCCTGGATCGCGTAGGGGTCTCCCAACTGGTCCAGAGCGGCCGTGACCAGCACCAGGCTTTCCTTTGCCACGTCAATGATACGCTGGTTTGCCGATACCCAAGCATCCGTTGAGCCACTGACATCGATTAGCAAGAGAATCGCGCAATCGCGGCGGGCTTTGCGCTCGGTCTGGAACAGCCGTTCGGACATGGGGAGTCCGGCCCGCCGATCGGCCATACTCGCCACGTACTCCGTAAGGTCGAGCTCGCTTCCATCCATTTGTCGTTTCTGAATCTGGCGCCGCGTGCGTAACGTCTCGAAGCGGCGGCGCACATCCTGCAGTTCCCTTTTACGCGTTGCTAGCACCTGGTTGACCCATTCGCCTGGCCCCAGTTCCGCTGAGACTAGACGGACCAGAACGGCCTTTTCGATGTAGGCGTTCGTTCGATAATCCCATTCCGGATAGTAAATGCCTTGGGGGAGCCTCTCCGGTAGCTCGGTCGATGTCTGGGATCGTGACGGGAGGTCGTCACCCTGCAGAATCTCCTTGGCTGGCTCCGGTGTCGAGACGACGGCGGTTTCCTCCAGTTCGGCAAGCGATTGCGCCATGCCGCCTGTGTCCGGGTCCTGCTCGCGATCCGTCGGGCGTTGCATGCCCATGGGATCTTCGGCGTGCTCCATCGGGACACTGGGTTGCACCATCCAAAACCCATTATTGGGATCGTCCTCGTCTTCATCCCGCTGCCGCACCAAGGGGCGCCGCTCAAGCCTTGTCTCCCGGGGCTGTTCTGTTTGCGGGAGTGGATCCTGGGCATTCGCTTGGCCCACGAGTGGTTCAGGGTTGAGGCAGGTGCCGAGCCACTCGTCCGATTCAATTCCCCAGAACGGCTGGTTGCCGTACGCTGACTGTGCAACATGGGCCTGTGCCCACGCCAGGGACTGGTCCGGTGTGACACAACGACGAAACGGCTCGGGAAGCATATCTGGGGCGGTAGCCAGAAGTTGCTGGTACATGGTCTCCAGCGAGCGCTCAAGACCGGCCAGGCGCGAGGTCTTGGGGCGCCCTTGTCGCATGATTGTTCTGACCAGTCGAAAGTCGGCGTCCAAGCCGGGGAAGGACTGGAGTAGTTCGTAATCCGCGTTGACCGCTTCACTCAGCAGTACCAGCACTGCCAGTGGGTTCTTGTTCACCGAGGCCTGATGATCCGCGATGCCAAGGCTGCGCCGCCAAGCGCGTTGTGCCTGTTGTATCGCGAAGACGCGAAAGAGCCTGGCGTGGAGGCCTGAGCCGCCTTGCGCTAGGGCGTGACCTGTGCCAGGCAAGGTAAGGCGTGGCGGTAGCAAGACGCTCCGACCATCCTGGCCCGGTATAGCCCGGGATTGGAATAGACGCTTCGGACGGCGGCTGAACAGCCGGGTCAGGACCGTTGGACGCGCAGGTGCCTGCGCCACCCTCACGCGGAGCTGACGTTGGAAAAGAGATCTTAGCAGAAGCTCCAGGCGCTTTTGGTGTGCGCTCAAGGTGTGCTCATGGGGAACATCCTGATGGGTTCTCCGTTTCCAGAGATCCAGCGCCAGTGCAGTGGCATGCTGTGCCGCATCGGTGATGACGTCTTCCGCTTCTGCCATGGCTAGGACGGAATCAATGCATCGACCAAATCGCACATGGCAGCTTTGAGCGACGGGTCGTCCGTGAGTGGCGAAATCAGTCCGGCATAGCAGGCTTCGCGCGGCGAAATTCCGCCCACCATGAGCCGGGCGGTGGCGACCAGCAGCCGCGTACTAGGCACTTCGTTCAGGCCCTGATCCCGCAGGTCGCGCATGCGCCGGCCCAGGGCGACCAGGTCGTAGGTTGTTGCACGATCAATCCCGCTCTCATGCTGGACAATTTCCACTTCCTGGTCTGCCGGTGGAAAATCGAAATCCAATGCCACGAAGCGCTGGCGCGTACTCGGCTTCAGGTCCTTGAAAGCGTGCTGATAACCCGGATTGAAGGAGATCACCAACTGGAATCCGGGTGCTGCTTCAATCAATTCGCCGGTCTTATCAATCGGGAGCATGCGCCGGTGGTCCGTCAGTGGATGAATCACCACCACCGTGTCCTGGCGTGCCTCCATAACCTCGTCCAGATAACAGACGGCTCCCAGACGGACAGCTTTCGCCAGGGGGCCGTCCTGCCAGACGGTATCGTTGCCCCGAATCAGATAGCGCCCGAGCAGGTCCGTGGCGGATAGGTCATCGTGGCAGGAGACCGTGACCAGGGGCCGGCCCAATTTCCAGGCCATGTACTCCACGAAGCGCGTCTTGCCGCAGCCGGTGGGTCCTTTCAGCATGACTGCGAGATTACGTGCATGGCCTTGTTCAAAGATCGCCACCTCGTTGCCGGCCGCGACATAGTAGGGCGCATCCCGTGGTGGATACTGCACGCCCTCTGCCGCATTGATGGTCCCATTGGCGATGCGCCCGGACCCCAGCGGTGTCGGCTGTGGCCGCTCAAGGGGTGGTGTCGGCTGTGGCCGTTCAAGAATAGTCATGAAGTGACACCTTTAGGTTCGACCCGACGTTCTATCGGCGTACTGGCGCGCTCTGGTTCCACTCCGATTGTTTCAATGCTTCGTGGCGCAGTGCGGAAGAAGTCCCAGATAAACAGGGCCACGCCCACCACGAACAGACTGCCGGTGGCGACCAGCATCAGGAAGTGCACCTGGATCTTGTGCTGGGTTTCGATGTAGCCAAGGCCGATGATGCGTTCCAGATAAACCTGGCCAATGCCGGCAGTGGCGAACGACAGCGTCATGCCAAACATGCCAGCGATCTGCAGCCAGAAGGCCCAGTAGCCAATGCCGGGTTTGTCCTCGGGCCGCCCCTGGGTGAGGTGGGGCAGGGTGTAGTTGATCATCGCCAGCACGATCATGGCATAGGCGCCGTAGAAGGCTGCATGACCATGCATGGCGGTGATCAAGGTGCCGTGGGTCCATTTGTTGACGTCGGGGAAGGTATGGGCGAGCCCCAGCAAGCCGGCGCCGAACAGTGTGTAGACGGCACTGCCGACCGCCCAGTGAACCGCTAGGGAGTTGGGATGCGCGAAACCGGAGCGACGCATGGCGGCGTAGGCATAGGCGGCCATGGCGAACAGTGCCAAGGGCTCCAGCGCGCTGAAGAACCCGCCAAGCGGCAACCAATAATAGGGCACGCCGATCCAGTAGTAATGGTGCGCGGTGCCGATGATGCCCGCGAAAAACACGAGACCCACGATGACGTAAAGCCATTTATCCATGACTTCTCGGTCAACGCCAGACAGGCGGACGAGCAGGAAGGCCAGGAGGCTCGCCTGAATCATCTCCCAGACGCCTTCCACCCACAGGTGGATCGTCCACCAGCGGTAGAAGGTGGCAATCGTATAATTCTCGTAGTGCAGTAAGGCAGGCAGGTAAAGTACCGCAGCGAGCCCGAGTCCCCCGAGCAAGACGCCTTCGGTCGTCGTCCAGCGCCCGCCTTTACGAATGGTCATCAGGATGTTGTAGAGGAACAACAGCATCACAACGACAATGGTAATCTTGTGCGGCAAGGGTTGTTCCAGCAGCTTGTTGCCGGCGGTCCATCGGAATAGATAACCGACAACCGCAGTCACGCCCATGATTACCCACACCACCAGACAGAAGTAGGCCAGCTTGACGCTATGGAGTTCGGTACGAGATTCCTCGGGCACGAGATAATAGGTAGCGCCCATAAAGCCCGTCAGCACCCAGACCACCAGCAGGTTGGTATGGATCATCTTTACCACATCGAACGGCAGCAGATTGAGTAGTGGGTCCGGTCCGAGATACTTGACGGCGGCCAGCAGCCCAAACACCAACTGCAAGCCGAACAGGATCATAGCAACAGCAAAGTACCAGTAGGCGACCATTTGCGAACGGTAGCGCATGGTGTTGTCCCCTCCTTGAGTCGATTCTTATTTCAGTGTCATTAGGTAGGCGACCAGCTGGTCTAGCTGTTCCTCGGATAACTCTCGGCCGTAATGATCCGGCATGAACGACTTGCCATCGGCAGAGTAAATGGGACCTGGCACCAGATAGGCGCTGGGCTCGACGATGGCTTCGCGCAGATATTCCTCCACGGACTTGGCATTACCCTTATAGTCGTCGCTGGTCAGACGCTGCTCCGCCTGGATCGCAATGCCAGCTAGGCTTGGGCCTGCGAGTTCCACGCCTGGGGCAACCGAGTGGCAGGCGAAGCAACCCGGAGGCGTGGCCCTGAACAGGGCTTCGCCTTGCGCGACCGGATCGTCGGAGGGTGGTGCTGGCGTTGCATCGCGTCCGGTGTCGGACCCCGGGATCGCCGCGCCTGAAACCAATATCGGGCGGGGCGGCCAGCCTTGGTTGTCGACATTGCTGATCCATTCCAGGAAAGCCAATACGTCGGCGATTTGCTGATCGGACAAACCCATGTCTGGCATGACGCGCCGATGCCTTTCTTCCGAATAGAACTGCCCGGGATCTTTCATGAACGCGGTGAGATAAGGGATGCCGCGATGATCGGTAATCTTTGTCAGGTCCGGTGCATAGTAAGCCCCTTCGCCAAACAGGGTATGGCAGTTGATGCAGTTGTAGTCGTGCCACACATCTTTTCCCCGTAGCACCTCCGGTGTGATGTTCTTTGCGTGTGTAAGGTCGTCAAAACGCGTATGGCTGTGAATGGTCATTCCAATGAATGCGAGCGCGGTTGCTGCCGTTGCGACGATGGCAAAGATTCGTGCTTGATGCCTGGTCATTTCCGGGGCCTCTCGATCATTCCATGTAAGCCGCCGTCAGAAACTCTCCGAGCGGCGCGGATAGTGATGTTTACACGGTGATACCGGTCCAATTGGTGACAGAGAGAACGGCAACATAGAGTATTGCCGCGACCATGAGTATGAGAGCGAGGTATCCAGCGGACTTGACGACTGCGAATAATGCAGGTGGGCGGTTATGCATGAAGTAGTCCCCGTATTTATT
The DNA here is from genome assembly GCA_023430625.1 of Pseudomonadota bacterium. Taxonomy (GTDB): domain Bacteria; phylum Pseudomonadota; class Gammaproteobacteria; order Pseudomonadales; family Oleiphilaceae; genus JAEZAA01. The sequence continues at coordinate 43,870 of JAEZAA010000258.1, read as the reverse complement.
TTTGGCGGCGCGATTCCGATCTGAGGAATCGGTGCAAGGGCTACAGGAACTATAGAGACTACCTATCCGCTTTCCAAAAAGTGCGCGGACGTTGGGGTGGTTGATAGCGTGTCGCGGCCAAGTGTACGCTGCTTGAATGCTGTCCCTGCGAGCGAGAAACTTGTCTTGTGGGCGCGGTGACGAGAGAAATAGTAAACGCGACAGGTTGCGGGGATTGGCAAGGTGTATTACATTTCAAACATTCATTTCATATAGATGTTAGTGGTCGGGCTCTGACACGATTCTTAAAATCCAACCTAGATGAGAGGCAAATCAATGAAGATGTTCAAGATTGCTGCCATGGCGGCTGTGTCCATCCTTGGAGCGGCTGCAACCCTACCAGCGATGGCCGCCGATGCTGCAGCGGGTAAAGCCAAGGCGGCGGTTTGCGCGGCTTGCCATGGTCAGAATGGTATTGCGACGATTCCCATGTACCCCAATCTGGCTGGTCAGAACGAACAGTATTTGGTAGGTGCCCTGAAGGCATACAAGAACAAGGAGCGTAACGGTGGTCAAGCCGTTGTGATGCAAGGCCAAGCGGCTGCGCTGAGTGACGCGGACATTGCGAACCTGGCTGCTTACTATGCCGGTCTGAAGTAGGTTAAAACTGGGTGGCCGGTATGGATTACAAACCGGCCGCCCAATTTCTTAGCGATGAACCTGCTTAGAACAGGTGATTGTAATCGGCTTCCAACTGATTGAAGTCGAGACCGCCGATAAAACGCGAGAAGCTCATCCAGGCTCCCAGACCTTTTAAATCGCGGAAATGGGGCGGAACGAAACGCGGCGGCACGATGACCCCCTCATGTACCAGTTCCGTATAGACCGGAAGATCCTCCAGCATCAGTTTGCCGCAGAACAGCATGGGTAATTGCTCGACCTTACTGCGGGCGAACGACAGGCGTAGGTAGTTGTATCCAAGCACAAAGCCCTTGATGTAGGTGATGTCCTTGGTAAATGGCGGCAGATGCGGTGTGCTGCCACGAAAGATCCGCGACACCAGATTCCAAGTCTCCTCCGCGCCTAGACCCTGTTCCCGCAGGTAGTTGAAAACTTCGAAGAAGTTTGCTCCATTCTCCGCCAATGTGATGGCGCGTACCCGATTGATCAGCTTGTTCAGTCGAGTCGGACTGGAGCGCAGGGTAAGAATCTCTGTCAAGACCGCCAGCCCTTCCTGGGTAACCGTCACCGAGGGCGGGCCCTTGCTCAGAAAGGTACAGTAGGGTTGGGCCATGCCGTTCAGGGTGGTGCCGAGATGGACCCAGCCTTCGTGAACCTCCAGCACGTCGATGTCCTGCTGGGAGAACATCGCGTCCTTGTTGATCTTGATGTAATCGGTGCCTGCCGCGGCATCGGCGGCAATCCCGTCGGACAGGATCACGCGAATACCGGCATCTGGAAACAGCGGGGTCAGACGTTCGTTGAGCACCTCGACCGCGGTTTGTGCCGGAAGGATCTTGGCGGGTTCCTGCATGGATTGCTGTTGCAACAGGTTCGCCAGCGTGGATTCCATCATCTTGCCGAGCTCGGCCAGAGATGGGTCTCCCGCATGGAAGACTTCCGACGCGGAACCATAGAGTTCCTGGGATATATCGCTGAATTCCAGGGTGCCGCGGGCTTCCAGCATGCGCACCACCATCTGATATTCACGGCAGATCCGGCGCATGATCTGGCTTAGGGGGTTGAGCTGGCCAATCTTGCGGCTGATTTCCCGTTCGATATCGTGGAACTCGGCTTTCTTGTTGGCCGGATCAAAGGCTAGCGGGGCGTGCTTGGCGTAATAGTCTTTGTCGATGTCCGGCAGCTTTTTGAACTTGCTTGAGAAAAAGGTTTCCTTGATGTTCTTGTCCCACTTCACCGCGTCCAGAATGCGAATGGGCTTCTGGGCCTCGACGATGCGGTCGGACAGGCTTTTGATCGTGGCGAGATACGCGTCGTTATACTTCTTAGGCATGCGCTGCTACCGCAAAGGTGAGATCAAAGCGCGCCTGTGAGCGCGCACTTATTATTGTTCGGTACGCTTTTTCTCGAGACGCCGCAGGAAATCTTCCATAACGACCCGATAGAGTTCGTCGCCGAGATACTTATCTTCCACGCCGGAATCGATGTTGGGGTTATCGTTCACCTCGATCACGTAGGCCTTGCCATCCTTTTCCTTTAGATCGACTCCGTACAGGCCGTCGCCGATGTGTTTGGCAGCGGCGAGGGCCGTGGTCAGGATCCGCTTGGGCACTTCGTAGGTGGGAAGGGTCTCGTACCCGCCGCCCACGGTTTTGCCGGAACTATGGTTATAGATCTGCCAATGGTTTTTCGCCATGTAATAACGGCAGGCAAAGATCGCCTTATGATTCAGGATGCCGATACGCCAGTCGAAATCCGTGTACAGATATTCCTGCACCAGAAGTAAGGCCGATTGTTTGAATAGTTCTTCGGCCTTCGCCTGAAAGTCGCTGGCCTGTTCCACCCGCAGGATGCCCCGGGAGAAGGAGCCGTCCGGGATCTTCAGGACGGATGGAAATCCGACTTCTCGGGCGACCACTTCTTCCGCGTTCTTCTGGTCGCGGCTGATGATGATGGTCTTGGGGGAGTTGATCTTGTGCGTCCGCAACAAGTCCGCCAGGTAGATCTTGTTCGTACAGCGCATGATGGAGGTCGGGTCATCCAGCACGATCATGCTTTCCGATTCCGCTTTCTTGGCGAAGCGGAATGTGTGGTCCATCAGTGAGGTGGTCTCACGGATGAATAGGGCGTCGTACTCCGCCAGACGAACGTAGTCCTTCTTTTCGATCAGGTCCACATCGATCCCAAGCTGGCGGCCGGCCCGAATAAACTTCTTTAGCGCGGTCGGGTCGCTGGGCGCCATTTTCTCATTGGGGTTGTGCAGGATCGCCAGGTCGTAGCGGTACTTCTTCTTCAGGCGCGGCTTGCGCCAGATCTTCTTGCTGTACGCGTCGAACGAGTTGGCGAAGGTGGTTTCCTCATCCTCGCTGAGGTTATGGAGGGAAACCGCCTTGATGGAATCGATCAGCCAGTTTTCATGCTTGCTGAACTGCACCTCGAGAATCGGGGAGGGGAAGGCTTCGAACAGTTGCCGTGCCCATTCCTTCAGTTCTTCGATGGGTGTGGTGCCGAAGTGTATCTTGATGGAAAACTGCTTTTCCGCCCGGCGGGAGGATTGGTAGATGCTGTCCAGCGCCTTGTTGAGATCTTCCAGGTCGAGACTGTAGAGTGCCTTGGAACGCAGGTTATTCAGGGTCCGGACCGACGGGATGACATGGTGATGGCGGGCTTCGGCCAATAGGGAACAATAATAGCCGTAACTCAGGTAACGATAGCTCTTACAGAGGTTGATAACCTGGGTGCGACTTTCCTTGTCGTCTTCCGGCAACGCCAAGTATTCTTGGAACGTCAGCAGATCTTCGGTCGGATAGTAGGCAGTCCAGTCTTTTTTCTGGTCAACGACGACAATTAGGCGACTCATCGAGTATCTTTAAACCTTTATCCTATTCAGGTGATGCAATTGTTGAGTTGACTGGCGCGGCGGTATTGGGTTCGCAGGCAGACGTCGCTGACCTGGATCAAGTTTTAAAAGATTCCAACAACATACTTAATTTAATGCGCCAATCGGGCTAGTCAAACAAAATTTTCGGCTTAATCCTATAAGGGTTATACGAGTTTACAGAGAGCGGCGGGTATGAGCGTAGTGAACATTCGGCTGGCGGATGCAACGGACCTGAATGGCCTGGTTGATCTGGAGATGCGTTGCTTTGCCGGGGATCGACTGAGCCGACGCAATTTCAAGTACATGATCACCAAAGCCCACGGTCAGCTGTGGGTTGCCGAGGATGATGCCGGCCTGTTGGGTTATGTTCTGATCCTGTTCCATCGGGGTACCAGCCTGTCCCGACTCTATTCGATTGCCGTTGACGCCCGTGCCCAGGGCAAGGGGCTCGCGGACTCCCTGATGGAAAAAGCCGAGGAGGCCGCGAAGAACGAGGGCTGCGTGTACATGCGCCTCGAGGTCCGTGAGGATAACCTGCGGGCAATTCGACTCTATGAGCGGCGTGGCTACCGCTATTTCGGGCGGATCGAAGGCTATTACGAAGATGGCGCGGCCGCACTCCGCTACGAGCGTTCGTTGAAGCTCAAACCACCGGAAAATCTGATCGATGTGCCCTATTACTCGCAGACCACGGAGTTCACCTGCGGGCCGGCAAGTCTCATGATGTCGATGCGGGCGCTGGATGAGTCCCACCCACTGGATCGCTCCCAGGAGTTACGCATCTGGCGGGAGGCGACCACCATCTTCATGACCTCAGGTCATGGTGGCTGCGGCCCCCATGGACTTGCGCTGGCGGCCTGGCGCAGGGGCTTTCGCGTCACGCTCTTTATTAGTCACGAGGGGCCGTTGTTCGTCGGTGGCGTGCGCAACGAGGATAAGAAGGAAGTGCTTGCACTCGTTCACGAGGAGTTTGAACGGGATCTGCAGGAAACGGACGTAAAAGTCGAAAAGCGAGGGGTGAGTTCCACGGATATCAGCAATTGCCTCGCCCAGGGCGGCGTGCCCATCGTGCTGATCAGCACCTACCAGTTCAATCGGAACAAGGCGCCGCATTGGGTGGTCATTACCGCCATGGACGATCGCTTCGTCTACATCCATGATCCGGAGATCGACGAGGAAATCTTTCGCCTTGAGACCGACAACATCAATGTCCCGATTCCCCGGAGCCATTTTGATAGCATGGCCCGTTTTGGGCAGAGCAGGCTGCGGACCGCCATCTTTATCTTTAATCGGGACGAGCAAAAGGCTGAGTCCGACCTTCCTGATTCGCCGCCGTCTGCGGCTGTGGGCTAGATTGGCGAATCAATTCTGACACCGGGCGCGCTTAACGCTAATAGATCGCGCCCTATCTCACCGTTTTCGTTTACGCCTTTGCTGCGACGCGCTGCATCCGCTAGCATGCAGATCTTCTTCGCTGTGAGGTGTTTAACGTGAAGCGTCTGCGCTCCTGGTTGTTGCTCCTGGTCTGCCTTCTGGCCGTTGGTTTCTTCTTCTATTTACCGCAGTTAAAGCACCTGCTGCCCGATCAGGCGCATGCTCCCGGTCAACTCGAATCCGTGGCCGGACACCAGGCACATCATCACGGCGGGCACGGCCATGGGCAGGTGGAACGCTGCAGTGTAAATACCGGCACTTGTGCAGCGGAACTAAGCGGGGGACGGCGCCTGACGTTTGGCATCAGCCCGCGCGATATTCCGGTCATGACGCCAGTCCGGTTAACGGCTGAGGTTGAGGGTGGCGAAATCCTGGAGGTTCGCGTGCTGATCGAGGGCCGGGATATGTACATGGGTGAACAGCGGATCGGTTTGACCCAGGTTGAACCCGGAGCATTTACGGGTGAACTGATCGTGCCGGCCTGTGAGATGGATCATGCGATGGTCTGGCTCGCTCGTGTCGAAGTCGTCAGTGCCGAGGAAACGGAACAATTTGTGTTCGAGTTCACGGCCAGGGAGTAACCGGCGAGAGCGGGGAGCTCCAGTATTTCTGGAAAGTCCGACAGCCTGGATCAGTCAGACATTTGCTTGTTTTATCTAGGTTACCTTCTCAGGTATGATCCGATTTTGGACTCTCTTCGGACGAGAAGTGGTTGTAATACAATGGGGAGCGACGTTCTACGCCAAACTTTGGTGGCTTGCTTCCGACGGAAATATTCGATATTCAGCAGACAAGCGGCATTAAAAACATGGATGTAAAAGGATAATAAGAACGAGGACATGTCGAACATGAACTACGCAGAAGGTCTCCGGGAAGTTCTAATCAGGAAAATCAACAAGGCAGAGCGGGATCTCCATCAGTTAAAGCTGGATTACTGCCGATTTGTGTATGGTATCTCCCACCGGTCCCGCGTCACGGCGGACGACGGCGTTTATCTGGTGAAGTCGGTCGATCTGGATTCCATGAGCCGGCTTGATTCCGGTGAGTGGAGCAAGCCCAGGATCTCAGGTGTGAAATTGGGGCAGGATCAGCGACCGATCGGTGCAGAACTGGTTCTATTGGACCGGAACTGGGACCTGCTAGCCTAATCAGTAGAGTAGGTGCCAATGCGTTCATCCCGGGCCAGCCTGGTTCAGTCGGCCCGGAACGATCGATCATGAATTCCTGAATCCGGCGCCACTCCCTCACGCCATAGGCCAGCCACAACGGGGTTCGAATAACCCCGTTAAGCGATGTCGCGTACTTTCTCCGACTGGAGCAGGGCGTACAGCTCCTCAAAGGTCAACGGCTTGCTGTACAGATAGCCCTGGGCATAGTCGCACTTGTTGATCACCAGGAAGTCGCGCTGGTCGATATCCTCAACGCCTTCCGCAACCACCTTGAGGTTGAGCTTGTGGGCCACGGCAATGACTGCCGAGGTGATCTCCATGTCGTTGAGATCATCGGGAATGTCACGGACGAATTCGCGATCCACCTTCAGGATGTCGACCGGCAGGCGCTTAAGGTAGCTGAGCGACGAATAGCCGGACCCGAAATCGTCGATCGTGATGGTGACGCCGGTCATCTTGATCCGGGAAAGCTGGTCGATCACCTTTTCCACGTCATCCATCAGCATGCTTTCCGTGACTTCCAGCTCCAGCCAATGGGGGTGCAGGCCAGACTCCTGCAACACCTCGGAAATGGTTTCCTCCAGGTGGGGATCCTTGAACTGACGGGTGCTCAGGTTGACGGCAACCTTGATCTTCACCCCAGCCAGCTCGTGAATCATCTTCATCTGCATGCAGGCGGTTTTCAGAACCCAGAGACCGAGTGGAACGATCAGGCCGGTTTCCTCGGCCACGGGAATGAAGTCGTCCGGGCTCACCAGACCACGGCGGGGGTGGTTCCAGCGAACCAGCGCTTCCACACCAATGATCGATTGGGTGCGCAGATCCACCTGGGGCTGGAAGCAGAGACTGAATTCATTGTTGCGCAGCGCCTGCCTGATCTCCTGCTCCAGCAGGAGGTGGCGCAGAGCCTGGACATTCAGCTCCTCGGTAAAGAAATGGTAGCGGTCCCGCCCGGACTCCTTGGCGCGGTAGAGCGCAAGGTCGGCGTTCTTCATAAGCGTTTCGCTGCTGGTGCTATCGGTCGGGGCCAGCGTGATGCCAATGCTGGTGGATACGATCACTTCGTGTTTGTCGAGCTTGATGGGCTGCTTGAGGGCTTTCAGGATCAGCTGCGCGATCTGGCTGGCGGCTTGGGCGTCTTTCAGGTCGGTCAGCAGCACGGTGAATTCGTCACCACCGAGGCGCGCTACCGTGTCGGTGGCGCGCACGCAGGATCGCAGGCGATCGGCGACGATCAGCAATAGCTGATCTCCAGCGTCATGGCCGAGGGTGTCGTTGATCCGCTTAAACTGGTCCAGATCCAGAAACAGCAGGGCCAGCATATGGCCGTTGCGGACCGAGTCCGCGGCTGCCTGGTTGAGGCGATCGATGAACAGGCGGCGATTGGCGAGTCCGGTCAGGGAATCGAACAGCGCAAGCTGTTCCATCTTACGGGTGGCTTCCTTGAGCTCCGTGATGTCGATGGCGGAAACGATGTAATGGGTAATCTGGCGCTGCTCGTCTTCCACGGCGGAGACGGTGACCGCTGACCAGAAGTCGCTCCCATCCTTGCGCGAACTCAGAACTTCCCCGGCCCAGCCGTTTTGCACGAGCGTGGAGTTCCAGCTCTGCTCGTCGCGAAAGCCGTCCGGCTCAGGATTGAGTAGTTCGAGGGATTGGCTGTGGACGTCCTGTTCGCTATAGCCGGTGACCTGGGTGAACTTATGATTGACGTACTCGATCGTGCCGGCGGCATCCGTCATGATCACCATGCTGCCGCTGTTGGTGACGGCGCTGGAGAGTTTTTGCAGTTGGAGATCGGACTGGCGCAGTTGATCGATCTTGGATTGGAGGCGGCGGTTCAGACGATAAATCGTCAGCGAGAATACCCCGAGGGAGGTGGCAAGAATCGCCGGCAGGAATACTTGCCAAAGCAACGCGTTTTCCGCGCCCAGCAAGGCCTGAAATGTTGGCGACATTCTGCTGGCCACTAACAGAATCGCTGTGAGCAGCGCAAGCAACGCTGACCCGACAATCATATGATTGAACTTCATGGTAGAGGTTTCGCCCGTACTTCCGCGTTTTTTATGCATTCTTATTCGCAAACGGTTTCGACCCTGGAATGCCGAACGTCCGAGCGGGACGCGCGGGCTCCTTCCATGGTTGCGGTCGGCTTAGCAAACCCTGCTTCTATTACAATGAAAGTCCTTCAGTACATCGGATATCGCGAATAAACCCGGTGTTGTTTGTTTTTACTTCCAGTAAGTGTAGTCAATATTACGTTTTTGATGAAATAAGAGAAATTTTCTTCCCCACCCCCTACGTCGGAGCTGTTTTCTATGCGGCTCTTGGGTCGAACCCGGCGATGGGACTAGTCAAGTTCCCGGTGGCGCGTGTCGCTCCGGTGGATCCTGTTCGGCGGAGTCCGCCGCACCACGACCGGCTTCCTCCGCCAAGGGTTCATCTGGCCCAATGTCGGGCGAAGGCATTTCCGTGAACTCCTCATTGCGCGGGTCGAGCTCCGCAAGAATAGGGGTAGAGATGGGCATGGTTTGGACGAAGGTCTCCTGGACCTGAATCGGCACGCGTTTGCTGTGCTGAATGAACCAGAGGGTGTACAGGGAGAGGGCCACCAGTACGCCCGTGGTCGCGAAGAACAGGCCGTCTGGCCCGACGGCTGACACCATGCCGGAGCCCAGGATGGGGCCAATACAGCTACCGACGCCATAGCTCAGGAGTAAACCCGCGCTGGCCGCGACAATCTGGTGGCTGTGGAGCTTATCGTTGGTGACGGCGACCGCGATGGGATAGATAGCCGCAGCGATGCCGATAAAAAGTTGGGCCGAGAGAAACAGGGCAAACAGGTTCGCCTGACCAAACAGGGCCGTCGCAAGGCTGCTGACCGCAGCGATCAGCGCCAGAATGAGCATCACCAGACGGCGGTCGAACAGGTCTGAGATCCTGCCCAGGGGCCAAGCGAATGCCATGGCCGCCAGTACGGTGGTGGACATGAACAGCGCGATTTCCTGGACGTCCAGGTTGATCTGGTAGCCATATACCGGCGCCAGATTATTGAAGGCGCTGGTTACCACGCCGCTCACCATTGCTGCCAACAGGCCGAGCGGTGAGATCTTGTAGAGTTCCCGAAACGACAACCGCTCGGTTTGCTCGATGGCAGGTGCCTCCAGGCGGGTCAGTGCTAGCGGAACCAGTGCCGCGATTAAGAAGAGGGCGGCGATACTGAAAGGCATGAAAGTGCCGGGGTTGCCCATGCTCACCAGCAGTTGGCCACCCGCAGCCGTCAAATAGAACAGAACCTGATACACCGCGAACAGTGTGCCACGATTTTCGTTGGTGGCGCGGGTGCTGAACCAGCTCTCGATGATGAGCAGCAGGCCGGCCATGGAGATGCCCACGGCGCCCCGCAGCATGGCCCAGGGCAGGGGATGCACCCAGACCGGATGGAGCAGGCACGCCATTCCCATCAAGGCGCAAAAGACGGCAAAGCTGCGGATGTGGCCGACCCGCTCGATGATCCGGGGGCAATATAATGTGCCGATGACAAAGCCCAGCGAATAACAAACCAGAACCCAGCCGATGATGCCCGAATCGACCTGTTCAAGGCTCATGCGAACACCGAGCAGGGTCATCAGAAAGGTATTTCCGCTCACCAGTAATCCAGTGCTGAGCAATAAGGCGGATAAGCTGAGAACGGTATTTTTCATGAGTCGGGCGTGCTTCCTCTATGGATTGGTTACTGCGAGTCGCCAGTCAGGGCATCGAGGTTCGCAATTGCCACGTTATTAAAAGCTCTTGGTAGGTTGCAACCCAAGGGCGGAAAATTGGAGGCGGGAAACATTGGGGCAGGCCAACCGGAACCGGCGGCGACGTTATTGGTCCAACGGTGGCCAGAGGCAGCAGGCAAGGGCGCCTGAGGTCCATAGGTAGAGAACGCCAATAGGTACTGTTTTGAGCCTAGAGCCAGACACATCGCTTCAACCTGAGTATCAGCCAAGATTCACGCCTGAGACTTTGTCCGCGACCTATTACCGGGACAATTTCCTCGGCTTGTTGTCCAGTGTCGCCTCTCGTTACAGCGCCATCCTGACACCGGAAGAATCTTCATTTGTAGCCAGCTTTCAGGGCTGTTCGCTCGGTGCGCAATGTCTGTTGGTGCGGCTGGTCTCCCGTAAGGGGCCTCTGTTCAGGACCGATAAGCTCCGGTATCCGGAGATCTCTCAGTTAACGGACGCATTAAGGGAATTGGCGGACGTGGGTCTGGTTGAGATCGCCCCCCTAAGTACTTTGCGTGAAACCCTGGACCTGATGACGGTTGCCGAACTACAGAGCCACTTCCAGGTGCCAAAAGGATTGCGCAAGTCCGAACTGTTGGAGTGGCTGACGGCGAACGTCGGGGGTGACGATGACATGCCCCGGGTCTGGCCCCAGGTACTTGAACTGCCATTCCAACTGGTCAGGCCGGGTTACGAGACAGCGCTCGCGCGGCTGCGGTTGATGTTCTTCGGTAATCTGAACCAGGATCTCAGCGAGTTTGTGCTGGCGGACCTCGGGGTGTTTCGCTACGAGCCCTATGAACTCGACGGAAATGCCGCCGCCTTTACCGCGCGTGAGCAGGTTGACCAGCTCTTCGCGGCCATTCAATGGCGTCAGGCGGGTTATCAGGCGCTGGATGAGGCGGCCCCGGATGCCATTGCGGCCTTGGCCAATGCACCGGTGGAGTTTGGTTTTCCGCCCGCGCGACGGGTTGTCTCCAAGGGTCTGAACCAGCTGGGGCGTTACTACGAACGGCTGGGGATTGCTGATACGGCATTATCCCTGTATCGGCGGTCTGGTATTGCGCCCGCACGGGAACGGGTGGCCCGTATTCTGTACGGGCAGGACGACTGGCAGGGCGCGCTGCGCCAATGCCAGGAGATCCAGGCGGAACCATGGGACGAGCAGGAAGGACTTGCCGCCCAACGCATCCAGGACCGGTGCCTGCGCCAGCTCAAATTGCCGCGCCCGGCAAAGACGAGCCGGAATTATCCAGTAGAGACGTTCATTCTGGACCCAGCGAGTAGGCAAGAGTCGTCCGTGGAGCGACAGGTGTTAGCCCATCTGCTGCAAGAGGAAGGCGGGGAGGGCTACTACGTCGAGAACTGGTTGCTGAACGCGTTGTTCGGGTTGTTGTTCTGGGAGGTGGTTTTCGCCCCTGTTCCGGATGCCTTCTATCACCCCTTCCAACGGGGGCCGGTGGACCTATACCGGCCAGAGTTCCGGCAGAAGCGGCGCGGGATGATCGCGGACAGGCTGGCACGCCTCACCGATATGGCCTGGTGTCGTATGCAGGTCGAGAAAATCTGGCACGACCGATTCGGCACCCTCAATCCGTTCGTATCCTGGACTACACTCGATGAACCCCGCCTGAGCTTGGCGCTGGATCGGATACCGGTGGCGGATCTGCAGCGCGTCTTTTCCCGCATGCTGCTGGATCTGCGAAACCATTGCAGCGGGTTTCCGGACCTGATTCATTTTCGGGCCGATCGCAGCTATGAGCTGATTGAAGTTAAAGGTCCGGGCGATCGGGTTCAGGACCATCAGGCTCGATGGCTGGAATTCTTTGTCCAGGAAGGTATAGCCGCACGGGTGGTTCATGTGGTGTACGCAACCGCGTACACTGATGGGCCAGCAGGGCACACCGGGTCAACTACACTGTAGGCAGCTTTCAACCCTTTCAGAACTCTTATGTCCAGACGACTCGTTGTTTTTCTACTCCCGTTTTTGCTCATGGCTTGCCAGTCCCCTCAGTCGGTCAATCCGGTTCCGCAGGAGCCTAAGGTCACACTGCCCGACACTGAGGAAGTGGCGCCTGAGCGGTTCGTCTTACGCAGGCTTCCGGCCCTGCTGCAAGCGTACGGCTATCACGGCTTCTGTCCAGGTGTTGTGCGTTGCGAAAGCGCGCTTCCCTATGCCCAGTACGTGGGCATGGGTGGTGAATTCGAATCCGAGGAGCCGGTTAAACAGCTGCCGGAATGGGATATTTATCGGGTCCGGCTGGATAATGGCGAACGCTACTTTTTCTTTGCACATCGTGAACTGGGCGGGAAGTTCAGCCCGGTGTCGCCGGTGATTCCCGAAGTCGTGCATCAGACCGTGAACGGTTTCAAGCCACAGCCATTGGTCGCCTGTTCAAATATCTGGCTTGCGGATGTGGCGCTGGATTTTACCGGCATCCGCTACCGCTTGAACGATGGACGGAAAATGAGCGCCCAGCAGTTGCAGCTGATCCGGGAGGTTGCCGGCGCGCTGGGCGGGCCCCAGGCCGCCATTGCCGAACGTTTGATCGAGCTGGAGATTCGCTCCGAGAAGCAGGACGGCAACCGAGTCTACCTGATTCGCCCACAAGGGGAGCTGGTCGCCAATGACCTGCGCCTTTATATCCGCGTGACGGAGTCCGGCCCCCAGTTGTTCTTCAGGGCGCTCTACGTGGGCGAGCAGCGCCTGAACGTGCGCAGTATCGAATTCAGTGCCGACGAGCAAAACTGGAAGCTGACCGGTTTACGCCTGGCCGGTCGCAACTACAACGGCCAGATGCGGGAGTGGATGGATACTCCGGTGTCGCCGTTGCAGTTGGTGCTGGCGCGGCGCATGGCAAAGGCGGACCGCGCCCAGATGCGGTTTGTCGGCCCCGAGTATTTCGACTCCGTGGAACTGACCCAACTGCAAAAAGACGATCTGCGCCGGGTATTGGCACTCTATGACCTGTTGAATGCATCCAAGGATTACACCGACTCCGCGGCCTGTAACGGCAATGGGGCTTCCTGAGCGGCGGCTCTAGAATAGGGACGTAGCCGTTGGCGCTGGGAGTCTTGCGGTTTGCGATCCAAGGCGCCTTCAGCCCCTATCCTGTAGACAGGGCCACGGAGTATCTTATGGAGACGAAAAGCACCTATCGCACCAAAGCCACTTCGAACCATCAGACCAGCGACTGGCTGGCACCCTTCGAACCGGATGACGCGCTGGCTGACGAAAAGCAGCGAGCCCGCGCCGAGTCCGCGACCGCAAACCCTTCCAGCTTGATACGTCCCGTTGCCACCGGCACCAGTTACGTCAATGTCGGGGGCCGCGAACGGGGTCTGTCCCTGCTGGCGGGCGGCGCCAGCCTCGTCTTTGGCCTTTCGCGGCGGTCCTGGGCCCGTTGGCCGCTGTTACTGGTGGGCGGTGCCATGCTGTATCGGGGCGCGACCGGCCATTGTGCAGTGAACAGCATGCTCGGCCGTGACACCGCATCCCGCGAACAGCAGGCGCAATCGGTGGAGATTCGCGAAACGGTCATCGTGGATCGGCCCAGGGCCGAGGTCTATGCCTTCTGGCGAAATTTCGAAAATCTGCCCCGTTTTATGGATCATCTGCGTTCGGTGCGCCAACTGGATCGGGAGCATTCCCATTGGGTTGCCCAAATGGCAGGAAACATGGGGACCTTGTCCTGGAACGCGGTGCTGGTTGAGGAGCGTCCTAATGAGTACCTCGCTTGGCAATCAGTGGCGGATGCCCTGGTGGATAATGCGGGTGCCGTGCACTTTTCCGATGCCCCTGGCGGCAGGGGTACCCAACTGCAGGTAAGCATCCGGTACCGGCCGCCGGCGGGTGCCGCGGGCCTTGCGATCGGGCGAGCATTGAATCCGGTGTTCTCGCGGATGGTGCGTGCGGACATTCAGCGTCTTGAATCAGCGCTGGCGACGACTCAGGAGCCGGTTGCTTAAGAAGGTCTGCTCGGGGTTATGTCAGGCGGCCGCAGGCGACAGGGATGGAGAAGGTTGCGGCTGGTACGCGGTGCGGTAAAAGGGTTAGGGAGGAGTAGAGAAGGGGGTCGAACTGCTCCCTAACCCGCGAATCGTAACCTACTTCGATACGGCGTCTTTCAGACCCTTGCCAGGCTTGAACGCGGGTACCTTGGAGGCGGCAATCTTGATTTCCTTGCCGGTCTGCGGGTTGCGGCCGCTACGGGCAGCGCGCGAACGCACGGTGAAGGTTCCAAATCCGATCAGGGATACGTCGTCGCCCTTCGCGAGCGCGTCCTGAATGGAGCTAGTGAAGCTTTGAATGACACGCTCGGTAGCTGCTTTTGAAAGCCCGGTTTGTCCCGCAACTGCGGCAATCAGTTCAGATTTGTTCATGAAATCTCCGTATTACGACAAGCACTTTGACGAGAGGTGTGTTAGTCACCCCTCTCAAAATAGACCGCATCAGCACAGGCTTCAAATGACCGGAAGGATTTTTTTTGTATCTGGTGTGGGTGACTGGCGGAGGGCGGGCCTACCACTCGACGAGCTGTTACGCTTTTTCGTCTCGGGCGCGAGCTAATCTTCGCGCCGGACCATGATGCCCGCGGCACACAGGATGTTGAAGAATGCCTCGGCAAAGAGTTGGCGGCGAGCCTGGTCGATGGCCAGGCGCACGTCATCGACCTGATGGGGCTGGAGTGTTTCGATGGTGACGGAAAAGGTTGAATTGTAAGCCTTTAGGAGGGCCTTCAGAGAGGGCACATGGGGCCTGATCTCAGGCATCTCGGGCGTCAGGTCAACGCCACAGCTCTCGCCCAGCTCATGAAGTGCGATACGGAGGCTTACATCCTCGGGATCGTCTTCCGTTGGAAATTGGATTACTGTTCCCATCTGCCCCTTCTGCGTTCAGTTAGGTCTTATCAACAATCCGGCCTTACCTACATATTAGTGCAGCCGCCTCAGCCTACAACACTGACGACAGATCAGAAGTTAATCAGTGACGCTGCGCATCGTTAGCTTTATGCCGGTCTGATCACATCTCTGGACAACGGCACGCCTTCCTCAATACCCCTGTTCGGAATTACCGCTGGTCTTTCTATAAGATAACTGTTTGTAGAATTTGGGCCCGCAGCCTGGATTATCAAAAGAGCCTGGGCATCGCCCATTGCTCCTAGGGATTGAAAAGGAAGGACTCATGCTGATCGTACTCGCTTTCTTCGTCGCACTGCTTTGCGGTGCCATCGGTGGATTTCTCTATCACACCCAACAGCCGGCCCATGAACGCGACGGGCTCAGCCTGCAGGATATCTCCTGGCCCCGCAGCCGTAGTGCCAATGATAAGCCGGAAGAACATGTGCGTTTCTATCTCGGGGTGATTGGCGACTGCCTGTTCGGCGCGGTTGGCGGAATACTGCTGCTGGCCTTGCTGAATCGATTACTGGGCGATTATGTCAGCCCGATCTTCGATGCCTCAGCGGTCGCCATGGCGCCGCATTCCCTGTTCGTGGCCTGGTTGTACCTGGTCGCCACGGCGACGTTTGGCGGCTACCTGGGGCTGCGCTTGTTGCGCTTGACGTCCGGATCCGGAATGGCGCATTGGAAGCGCCAGCTTGATCAGCAGCGGCAGGATATGCAACTGCTGGAGGCTGAGGTGCGCGAATCCCGCTCAAGCCTGTTGGTAACGGAAGGCATTGAGAAGCTCAAGCAAGGCTATCTGCGCCAGGCGCTGACCGCGTTTGAACGTGCGCTGGCGCTGACGCCCGGGCGGGCACGGATACTGGGTCAGCTGGGCTATTGCAAGTCCCTGCTGGCGGAGGAAAAGAACCGGGTGGAAGGCGAGGAGCCGGTAACCATTGAGCAGGCGTTGCGTGACCTCAACGAAGGCATCCGCCTGATCGAAGAGCAACTGGATCCAGAGGCGGATCCACAGGCGATCAGCCCGCTCTACTACAACCGGGCCCGTGTGCAGTACCTGAAATGGCGGGGGCAGGGGCGCTCGCCGGCGCGCCTCAAGGATGATGAAATAGACCAGCTCAAGGGAGACATCCAGCGGGCATTGCGTCAGGACGCCGCGAATCGGATCTGGCAGGGACTGTTGGCGGACTGTGGTCTGGCGAAAGTGGAGGCCGGTCGGGAGCATCTGGCGACCCGTGACTTCCGGGACCTCTATGAACAGTCGGCGGCATTCAAGACATTTGTGCTCGAATTGAAGGAAAGCCGGACACCGAGCCTCGCCATTCACCATCTGCAGAAAGCGCCGGCGACGTTTGAAATGGACGAGGTATCTGTTTAATAGGTTGTTGAGAATTGTTCTGGCATTCACGAGTCCAGATGTTGTGCGGTTGCAATGGGGGGAACTCGTCAGCCCATGGATGAGTTTAGGATCTGTTCAGTCGTCGACCTGCTGGCCCGGCTGAAACAATGCGAACCATACCGAATGTTTCGCGGGCAGGCCTGTGCGGAATGGCCGTTGGTCCCCGCCATGGGGCGGATGCACCGGGTGCTAGGGCGTTACGAGGGATGGCATGCGGTGGAGGCGGACCTGCTTGAACGTTTCCAGAAGTACGCGCGCCCCTTTCTGCCCAAGGAGCCGGTCAACCGGCTCGAGTGGCTGGTGATCGCCCAGCATTATGGCTTGCCCACGCGTTTGCTCGATTGGACGACCAATCCCCTGAAAGCGCTGTTTTTTGCCGTAGAAAATCCCTGCAATGTCGATGACGGCGTTCTTTGGGGACTGGAACCCCTGGCCTGGTGGAATCATATGTCCGCGTCCGAACAGCATCTGGACGAGACAGACAAGCTGGTGGCTTATTTTCCAGATCACGTTAATCAACGAGTGAGTAATCAGGAAAGCTGTTTCACCCTGTTTCCGTTTCCTGCGGATGCGAGTCCGATCCTGTCTCTTGATAATCCGGACCGTTATGACGAGCACATTGGCCGGTTGGCGAAATTCATCGTGCCAGTCGATTACAAAAAGGACGTTCGCTTGGAATTGCAGAAACTGGGGGTCACCCATCGCTCCATGTTTCCAGGGCTCGATGGGCTGGCAAAGAGTATCCGGCGGGAAATGGAGTTGGATTGGTAGGTGGTATGCACCTGGGAAAGCGTTCCGGCAGGCGTAAAGGGCGGCCGCCTTTCAATGGATTTCCTGTTCCCGCTTCGTGACGTTTTGCAGAGGGATTGCAAGGGGATTGTTCCGTTCTGTTACTGTCTTGGAAAGCGTGCAGAACGACACATATTTGCCGGGATTTTAAGGCGACTTGGCTCAGTCAAGGCGCTATAGTCTAGGCAGTTACCAGGGTTTGGAGTCCATGCCAATGTCCACCGCTATTCCCACCAACCTATTGAAGTTGATCATGCTGGCGGAAGTGCCACGCTCGATCTATATGGACGCGCCCGCGTGCGACAATCCCAAAGATGAGAAGAAGCGGCTGGACTTTCTGAAATTGTTGCGCCGCACGCCGGCTGCGGAAAAAGCCCCGGTTAACTCGAAAACCAAGTCGCTGCATCAGCTGAATGCGGCACTTTGGCTGCGCTTTCCTGAGGTGCCCGCGAAACCGGTTGGCCTGTTTCTCGTGTACCGGGACCAGAAGGGCGAATTCGGGGTGATGGTCGACGAGGTGAAAGGCGCCCAATCCCTGATGTTGTCCGGCAACGTGACCATTGAAGCGCGCGGTCCCATTGAATACTTGTATGCCTGCTGCACAGGTATTGAGGAAGGGCAGCGATACGTCGTCGATGAACTGTACGTGCAGAAGGTGCCTGCTGCCTCTGCCACCAATGCCAAAGGGCGTAGCGCCTAATCCCTCCAAGTTTCATCGCTCTCAGCGGATTTGACGCTGGTTCTGCCGGGGAATTCCTCCGCGCGCATTCCTATTCTCATCGCCTTCGCGTCCGGTTCTCAGGACCCGGTGCGTCCGTAATACGGCTGCGGGCGTACCTGCGCCGCGAGGGACGCGGGCAGTGCATACCACTCCAGTCCGGTCAGACGCTTTAACGCTTCGAGGGTGTGTTTGGGGCGGCGTTCACTCAACTGAATCACGTTTTGTTTATTCATGGTCATGTCTCGCTTGTACAGCCAGCGGCGTAACGGTTTGCTTGATCTAACCAAAGCCAGATCCATGCCAAGGTGTCACTACCTGTAAAAAACAAAAGGTTAACTTTATTTAAGTGAGTGGGAGTGACGTTTTACGGCAGTTTGTGACAGTCAACGAAGCCTGGTCTTTTCTCCTGATGCAGTGTGCTAGTGGTTTAAAGACCGGCGACGAGGCGAGGGAAGGGGCTGTCGCCGGTGAGGGTCTGTGGCACTATAGGGCGTCTTTACCGAACCACTTTGCATCCCCTCAGAACAGTGAGCAGCTTATGACCCCATCAGCCATCACGGATTCAAATGCCGATGACGTTTTGCGCGCCAAACTGAACCTGGAAACCGCCACCCTGGAATGGCGGGAGTTGCAGCGCCATTTTGCCGCGGGCCGCGTGATCCAGATATCCCCCGAGCTGGACCTGGTGGAGGTGGCGCTGCAATTGAGTAAGGACAATCGGACACAGGTTCAACATTGGCTGGATCTGGGGCAGGTCGCTGCCGTCACCGCGGAACAGGCGCAGGATTGGTATGCGCGTCAGGCGCGTCTATGGGCCGTTGTGGTCGCGCCCTGGGTCTTGGTGCAGGATGCTCAGCGCACTGGCGCATCAGAATAAAGAAAGCGTGGCTGGAGTCAGGAGCGCACCGGGTTGCAGGCCAGGGAGCCCTTATGCAGATAGCATTGTTTTCCGACTTACACCTTGAGTTCAATCCGAGCCTGATACTAAACGCCGCGGATGCGGACCTGATCATTCTCGCAGGTGACATTGGTCCTGTGCAGGAGTCACTCGCGCTGGCCCAAGAGCTGGCGGCCAAGCATGCGGTTCCGGTCATCTATGTGCCTGGTAATCACGAGTACTACGGCCAGGACCTAGATGAGCTGAACCAGTATCTGCGTAACTGGCACGAGCCCAGTGGCCTGGTGCATGTCCTGCTCGAGCGTGCCGTCGTCATCGATGGTGTCCGCTTTATCGGTACAACGCTGTGGACCGACTTCGCGCTCCATGGTGAGGCGGCTGCGGTGATGGCGGAGAATGCTGCGCAAACCTTCCTCCCAGACTTCAAGCAGATTCGGCGCGGCGGACAGCCGCTGACAGTGGCGGATCTGAAGCGGTTGTATCAACAGGCAAGGTCTTTCCTGGAACAGGAATTGGCCGCAAGCGCCGAGCCCTGTGTGGTGATCACCCATTTTGGCCCTGAAGCGCAGTGCTGTGCGTCTCAGTTCACCAAGAGCCCGCTGACACCCTACTTCATCAACAACTGCACCGACCTGATCGAGCGCTATCAGCCCCGCTACTGGATGTTCGGGCATACCCATCATTCCGTGGATTACCAGCATGGCGGCACCCGAGTCGTCGCGAATCAGCACGGCTATCCCCACGAGGTAAGCAGAAGCTCCGGATTCTCGATGGAAAAGCGGTTCGCTCTCTGATCTGGGCTGAAGAACATCCCGAGGGGATGCATAGGCATTACCTCTGTGATCCAGGTCACATGATTAATGTGTCACCAATTTGCAGAAAGGCCCGGCCGGCACGGGGTGTGGATAAAGTTGCCCAGGTAATTCACAGAGTTATCCACAGTTCTTGTGAATTTCTTTAAAGAAGTTGCGCTAACTCCGGCCTTTTGAATCCAGGTCGGTAGGATTGGCGTTAACTTAATCATTGTGAGCGTCCACTGACCAGATACGGCAGCGGTGCATCGGTCTAAAACTGACCCATC
Source organism: Pseudomonadota bacterium (assembly GCA_023430625.1). Classification (GTDB taxonomy): domain Bacteria; phylum Pseudomonadota; class Gammaproteobacteria; order Pseudomonadales; family Oleiphilaceae; genus JAEZAA01. Next base: position 24,160 of record JAEZAA010000258.1, on the reverse strand, counting down.
CGCTTATACACTAGGCAGCTTGGTGATCTTGTAGCCAAAGTGAGACGAGGCCTTTAATAGCAACGTCTGAGTGGGTTATCCATGGACTCATTCACATAGTTATCCACAGATTTTGTGTAGAAGTCGGGGGTTATTCTTTGGCTGTGCAACAAGCACGTGCTTCTTCGACCAAGGCATGAAAAAGAGCCTGCTGATCCTGTTCCCGAAACAGGTATTCCGGGTGCCATTGCACGCCGATCAGGAAACGCTCGCGATGCTCGATGGCTTGCACGATATCCGGACTGCGTTCGCGCGCGCTGACGGTGAGATTCTCACCTAACTCCTTGATCGCCTGGTAATGCAGTGCGTTGACCTTGCTGGAGCAGCCCTGGAGCACCCGGGCCAGGCGCGAGTTTGGGGTGACGACAATATCCTTGCGGGGAAACACGGTTCGAAGATGCGGGGTCTCCACGTAAAAGCTCTGGATGTTCTGGTAGAGATTGCCGCCCAAATGCACGTTGATGAGCTGGGCGCCACGACAGATACCGAGCACCGGCCGCCTGAGTTCCAGCGCTTCTTCCAGCAGCTTTGTTTCCAGGGCATCCCGGCCCGCATCCCCATACTGGCTTACCTTGGTACTGAACAGCTTGCGGATCAGAAATAGCAGGGGATAGAGTAGGCGGGTCAGTAGGGACCGGATGATTGACCGCTCCTGCTTGATCTCCTCCAGGATTTTCTCCGGCTCGGCGCCGTAGAGAGCGGGATCCACATCGGCGCCGCCGCCAATGATCAGGCCGGCCAGTTCATTCATGGAGCAGGGGCGGCTGGGGGTCACCCGTTTGGCCTTGCCGCCGGCGCGCCAGATGGCAAAACGCGTGAAGTACCAGGCTGCCAGGCCGCCCTTGTCCGGCCCGGTCACGCCAATTTTCGGTTTTCCGCCTGCCGTGAATACAGCCATACATCCACTCCGGTCTCAACGAGCCTGGAATCGGTCGCGGAGGCTGAGCCGTCCCCCGCACTGATCCCTGGAGGACATAATAATGTGTCGATTTGAGGGCGACGAAAGGCAATCCGCCTCACTGGCTGGCGTGGGCGGGTTCGCCGTGCTGATCATTCTTGAGAACGCCACGGATATTCAAGGCCGCCAGGCAGAACTGCAGCACGATGAGCGCATAGGCCCCGTCGTGCCAGCCCCAGATGATCCACAGCAGATTACTGGCCAGGAAGCACCAGAAGCCGATCATGCGCTTGTGACGCTTCAACGAGGCGATTAACCAGGCGGCCAGGACGGTGACGGCCATGGCTGGCCACTGCAAAAGGTCGATGTAATCCATGAACATCCAATGGAAGTAAAGTGGAGAAGGGGTGTTTGATAGGGATATTAGTGATCTGCCGGAGAATGCCCAAACTGGTTGACGCACGTCCTGACGTCATCGCTACAATAGTCCGACACTGTATCCTGTTCTGGTTTAGGTCATCTTTCCAAGGAGTTGCTATGAACATTGTCCAGACAAACCGCGCTTTTGTGACAAGGGGTGTTACGAGATTGCTACTGGCGATGCGACGGATGTTGGCATCGGCACTGGCACTGTCAATCCTGATGGTGAGTGTCCAGAGTTCGGTGGTGCAGGCGGCGATGGTTTCGACCGAAACACTGGTGCAGGAGCATCGGGCTCAGTATGACCGCGAACGTATCCTGGATGCGGTGAGTCAGGAGCAGGCCCGCGCAACCTTGGTCAGCCTGGGGGTGAGCCCTGAGGATGTGGAGGCTCGCATCAAGAACATGACGCCGGCGGAGCTGGCCCAGTTCAACGCGCAGATTGATGAGTTGCCGGCAGGGGGCGCCAGTGTCTTTGCCGTGGTGATCTTCATTCTGGTGTTGCTGATCATCCTGGACTTGCTGGGTGCAACGGACATCTTTCCAGCCATTCGGCCGATTCAGGTCAATTGAGTAGTCAATGGATTCCAGTAGTAGGCGAACGGGATTTCACGCCTTTCTTTTCCAATGGACGGTACTGGTCGCCACCCTGCACATGCTTGCCGGGTGTGCGACGCCGCAACTGACGGAGAGGCTACTCGCGCAGCCGCCTGTCGATCTGCCACCGCAGGTTGAACTAAGCGACGTCCCATTTTTCCCGCAGGAATTGTATCAGTGCGGTCCCGCCGCACTGGCGGAAGTGCTGCAGTATCGAGGCATCGAGGCAACGCCAGAGGCCTTGAAAGGCGAAGTTTATCTACCTGAACGCCAAGGTAGCCTGCAAGTCGAGTTGATTGCGGCAGCACGCAGCCGCGGGATGGTCGTCTATCCCCTGGAGCCCAGCCTGGAGGATCTGCTGGCGGAATTGGCGGCGGGCAATCCGGTGTTGGTGTTGCAGAACCTGAGTCTGCCAATCTATCCCTTGTGGCACTACGCCGTGGTGATCGGCTACGACCTGTCACGGGAAACCTTGCTGTTGCGCTCGGGCACCACCGCACGACAGGAAACGCCACTGGCAACCTTTGAGCGTACCTGGGCTCGCGGCGACCATTGGGCCATTCTGATCCTGCCGCCGGACCAGCTTCCGGAGACGGCGGACCATTTGAAATACCTCACCGTCGTGCAGGAGCTCGAGGCCGTGGGCCGGGTGCCACAGGCGCGAGCGGCCTTTGAAACCGCACTGAAGAAGTGGCCGCGTAGCGAGATCGCTTGGTTTGGTCTGGGCAATACTGCGTATGCCCTTGACGAGTTTTCTCAGGCCGAAGCCGCCTTTCGCGCCTTGTTGGAGATTACGCCTCTGAATGTGCCTGCCTGGAACAACCTGGCTTATACCCTGGTTGCCCAAGGCTGTGACCGGGAAGCGGAACAGGCCGCCCAATGCGCCTTGGCATTGGCACCGACGGACGAGAATGTGGTGGCCACGGTGGTGGACGTCATGAAGCTCGCCGGCCAGCAGACATCGACTGCCCGCTGTGCGCCCTTGCACTGTCCCAAACCGGCGCCTTGACTCACTGGATTTGCGGCCAGTTTCCTGGCGCCTAGACTGAGACTGGGATTAAATAGCCAGCAGCTTTCAACAGGTTTAATTGGGTGAGGTTGGTTCATGAACAAACAACAAGGATTGCGCCTGACAGGCGCAATGATGATCGCGGCAGCGATTGCCATGGGAACGGTCGGTTGCGGCACACAACGTACCATTGGCCAGTTTGCGGTGGTGGAAGGGCAGCGTTTCGACCATCAGCGGGTTGAGGACATCGAGGACGGTGTGACCAGCGACAACCAGGTCTATGAGATGTTCGGCCAGCCCCTGAGCCGCCGGGAGCAGGGCGACCGGCAGGTCCTGACCTATCGTTTCGTGGAAACCAAGCGTGATGAAACGTCCGCCTTCCTCAAGAGTGAGGCTGAGGAAATCAGCTTTGAGCGGGTACTCGAAGTGCAACTGCGTGACGGTATTGTCCAGGAGCATGAATTTAATGAACGCCGTACCCGCACGACCGAATCCAATCGGTTCTGAGTGACCGGTAGTTTGTGACCCGCTGACTCCACTATTTTCTCACTCGTCCAATCTACCCATCGACGACACTTTAGAATACGTCGTTGGCGAACCGGGACCTCGCTGGTCCCGGTGCCGGAGCCCTGCACAGAATGGCTAAAGCCGATCGGGAGGGAGCGTTATGAAAGTGGGCGAGTGTTGTAATCGTGAAGTCATCATTATCGATCGGGCGGCAAGCGTGGTAGATGCGGCCTGCTTGATGCGCCAGCACCATGTAGGAGATCTGGTGGTGGTCGAGCAAAAGGATGGGGGAAACATTCCAGTCGCTTTGGTGACCGACCGCGATATCGTCATTGAGACCATTGCGGAAGGCATCGGCGACTTGGACAAACTGGCTGCGGCTGATCTTGCCGACCGCGAGCTGATTACCATTCCAGACGAGGCCAGTGTGTTCGACGCCGTCGCCCTGATGCGCGCGCATGTCATCCGGCGCGTGCCCGTGGTAGACAGTTCGGGACGTCTGGTCGGTATTCTGACGTTCGACGATTTGATCGATTTGCTGGTGGAACAAATCGGAAGCTTGTCGACCATTTCGATTCGGCAACAACGCAAGGAAGCAGAGCGGCGACCCTGATGCGCAGGTGACGCGCCCGTTGATGTTGAAGACCAATGGTCGTAGTATGACCGCTGGTCACGAGTCACTGCGGGTACGTCCAGAGCATGCGATACAAGGATCAGGAATTTTCCCGGCGCGAACAATGTATTCTCGATACGGCAACCCTGTTGTTTGCGGAACAGCCGTGGGAGAAGGTAACGGTCGCCAAGCTGGCGGAACGGGCTGGCATTGGGAAAGGCACTGTCTATAAGCACTTCGTCTGCAAGGAGGAAATCCTTGCGCGTCTGGTCCTGGACTTCAACCAGGAATGCCTTCCGATCTACGCGGATCTTGCGCGGGTTGACCCGCCGCTGCTGGCGTTGCGGAGGATATTCCGCAAGGCGTTCGACCTGTTGCTCGGTTCTCCCGCCCTGGCCCAGTTGATCATGTATTGTTCGCGCACGGACTTTCAGGCGCGGCTTCGCGCAGAATACCGGGAGCGTTTCCTGGCGGTTGAGCAGGCCTACGTTGAGCTGTTTAACCGCATTCTGGAACGGGCGATCGCCAAGGGCGACTTGCCTGCCCAACCCGTCGGCCCATTGTTTATCGGCATTCTGGCAGCCTTTGAAGGCGCCATCGCGCGCATCGCCAGTGGAAGCGCGTTTCATGCTCTGCAGCCGATCAGCCGGGACCAGTATCTCGACAGTGTCACCGATTTCATGCTGGCAGGTGTGTTGGGGATGGACGCGGTGAGCCATCTGCGCAAGCAGGATTCATAAAGCATTTTAGGAATTCAACCAACGACAGGTTGGTAGATGTCCGCCACCGCTTTCCGGCGGATTCAAATAAGACAACGAACAGATCGCCCTAGATAAGGTTCCTGGTTATGAAACAGCGTTTTTCCACCTATTGGATGGCATTGGCACTCATCGTGATTCTGACGCTGTGGTTGGCCATGGGGAATGTTCAAACGGCTAAATCCGAAGCGCCTGATGCACAGCAGCAGGAAAACGGCGGGCCGGTTCCGGTCGCATTCCGGTTGTCCGATGCCGAGACCATCAACCGGGAATTGCCGATCCAGGGCACACTGGAGGCCTGGCGCCAGGTTGATCTCAAGGCCCGCATCAATGGCGTGGTTGAGGCGCTGCCCGTGCTCAAGGGAACCCGGGTCGATGCCAAACAGCAACTGGTACTGCTGTCGGTGGAAGACCGTGCCGCGCAGCTGGAGAAGGCCCGTGCCGATGTGACCTTGGCCAAGGCACAGCTGGAGGCTGCGCAATCGCTACAGGGTCAAGGATTGGGTACCGATACGGACGTGGCCGCGCGGCGGGCAGCCCTGGCTCAGGCCCAGGCGGAGTTGGCCGAGCGCTCTCAACAGCTGGCGGACACCAAAATTGCCGCTCCTTTTGCCGGTGTGCTTGAACTCCTGCCAGTGGAAATTGGCCAGACCGTGACTCCGGGCATGGACCTGGCGCGGGTGGTGGACGATACCCGCCTGAAACTGGTGGGGCAGGTGCCCCAGCAACTTGTGCCGCAACTCAGTTTGGGCCAAGCGGTCCGGGCAACCTTGTTGGACGGTCGTCAGCTTGAGGGCAGCATCATATACATTGCCCATCAGGCTGATCCGCAAACCCGCAGCTTCCGTATCGAGGCGTCCATGGAAAACCCAGACCGTCTGCGCTTGGCCGGTGCCACGGCCAGTCTCGCGGTTGCCCTCGGTAGCGTGAAAGCCCATCCCATTTCGCCGGCCTTGCTGAGCCTTAATGATCAGGGTGGGCTGAGTGTCGCCTACATCGATACGGACGATCAGGTGCAGCGCAAGCCGGTGGAGCGGGTGAAGACATCCGCCGATGCGGTCTGGGTGATCGGTCTGCCGGAGCAAGTACGCTTGATTACCATGGGCCGCAATCTGGTTGAGGCCGGACACAAGGTCAAGCCGATTGCGGAATCCGAGCTCAAGCGGGGAGCGGCTGCCCATGAATAAGCTGATACGCGCGGCGGTCGACCGCTCCCGCGCCAGCATGATCATTCTGATCATGCTCTGGCTTGGGGGGATCTGGGCGTATAACTCACTCCCGAAGGAATCTAATCCGGATGTGCCGATTCCTTTGATCTATGTGTCCATCACCCACGAGGGTATTTCACCAGACGACGCCGAACGTTTGCTGGTGCGGCCGATGGAGCAGGAGCTTCGCACACTTGAGGGTATGAAAGAGCTGCGTGCGGTCGCCTCTGAAGGCCATGCCTCGCTCATCATGGAGTTTCAGGCTGGCTTTGATCCGGACTCCGCGCTGCAGGATGTGCGTGAGAAAGTGGACGCCGCGAAAGCAAAACTGCCGGTGGACAGTGAAGAGCCGGTGGTGCGGGAGATCAATACCTCCCAGTTTCCGGTCATGAACCTGAGCTTGTCCGGGCCGCTGTCGGAAATGGAGCTGGTTCGGGTCGCGCGGGCGCTGAAGCGCGAGATCGAAACCATTGCGGAAGTTCTACAGGTGGAGATCGGTGGTGACCGCGAGGATCTCCTGGAGCTGGTGGCGGATCAACAGGTGCTGGAACGCTATGGCATCGACTATGGCGAGCTGTTTACGCTGATTTCCTCCAACAACCGCCTGGTGGCAGCCGGTAACCTGGATACGGGAGCCGGGCGTCTGGCCATCAAAGTGCCCGGCGTTGTGGAGACCCTGCAGGATCTCCTGTCGATGCCCATCAAACGGATGAACGGGCAGGTAATCACCTTTGGTGACGTGGCCACCGTACAGCGCACCTTCAAGGATCCGACCGGATTTGCCCGGGTGGACGGCCAGCCGGCCGTTGTGCTGGAGATTTCCAAGCGGTCCGGCGCGAACATCATTGAGACCATTGAGCAGGTCAAGGCAGTCGTCAAGCAAAGTCAGGCATTCTGGCCAGAGCAATTGGAAGTTACCTACATCACCGACGAGTCCGAGCAGATCCAGAACATGTTGAGTGACCTGCTCAACAACGTGCTCTTTGCAGTCGTGCTGGTGGTGATCGTGATCATCGGTGCCATGGGGCCGCGCTCGGCGCTGTTGGTTGGCTTGACCATTCCCGGTGCCTTCCTGGCGGGGCTGCTGGTCATCCAGGCATTGGGATTCACGCTCAATATCGTGGTGCTGTTCAGTTTGATTTTGGTCGCGGGCATGCTGGTGGACGGCGCCATTGTGGTGGCTGAGCTCGCGGACCGGTATCTGGAGGAAGGCATGCCCGTGCGGGAGGCGTACGTTCGGGCCTCGGTCCGGATGGCCTGGCCGGTGATTGCGTCCACCGCGACCACGCTTGCCGTGTTCCTACCTCTGCTGGTATGGCCGGGCATCGTCGGGGAGTTCATGAAATTCCTGCCGGCGACGGTCATCATCTGCCTGTTGGCATCCTTGTTCATGGCGCTGGTTTTTATGCCAGTCATGGGGACGCTGGTCGGTGCCCGACGGGCCAAGGTGGTCTCCAATCCCGAACCCGGACGTTTTACGACGCAGTATGCACGCACCCTGGCATGGTTGCTGCGTTCGCCCGGCAAAACATTGCTGATGACACTGGTCATCATGATGTTTACCTATGTGCTTTACGGGCGTTTCAACCACGGCGTCGAGTTTTTTCCCGAAGTTGAGCCGGAATCGGCCCAGGTCCTGTTGCATGCGGTAGGCGATCGCTCGGTGTATGAGAAGGATCAGCTGTTACGGCAAGTGGAGGAGCGTCTTCAAGGCATGCCGGAAGTACGGGATATTTATGCCCGCTCCTTCGCCCAGGCGGATAGCCAACTGGGCGAAGATGTGATCGGCATGCTCCAGTTCCAGTTGGTGGATTGGTATGAACGGCGTCCAGCCGATGCCATTCTTGCCGAGATGCGTGAACGCACGGCGACGCTTCCCATGAACCTGGAGTTTCGCAAACAAGAGGGCGGGCCCGCCGCGGGCAAGCCGGTCAAACTCCGGGTCAGTGGCATCAATCAGGACCTGGACGAGGCGGTGCAGACGTTGCGGGACAGGCTCGAAAAGGTCGGCGGTTTTGTCGATGTGACGGACAACCGGGCATTACCGGGCATTGAGTGGCGACTGGAAGTGGATCGCGAACTCGCGGCCCGTTACGGCTTGGATGTGGCCACGGTCGGAAATGCGGTGCAGTTGGTGACCAATGGTCTGATGCTGGCGGATTACCGACCCGATGACGTGGAGGAGGAAGTGGACATCCGCATCCGGATGCCCAAGGAAGACCGCACCTTGGGCACCTTGGGCACCTTGATGTTGTCCACGCCCCAGGGCCCGGTGCCGGTATCCAACTTCACCAAGCTCATTCCGGCACAGAAAACAGGAACCCTGCACCGGGTCGACGGCGAACGCACGCTGACGGTGGAAGCGGACGTGGCGCCTGGCGTTCAGGTGGATGAGCGCTTGCGGGCTCTGAAGGATTCGCTGGTGGCAGATCCCATCGAAGGGGTTCGTATTCGATTCGCGGGGCAGGACGAGGATCAGGCCGAGGCGATGGGATTTCTGGCCGGCGCCTTTCTGGTGGCCATTATGTTGATGGCCCTGATGCTGGTGATCCAGTTTAACAGTATTTATCAGGCGGGCCTGGTCCTGTCGGCCATTGTGTTTTCAACTGGTGGCGTGCTGCTGGGATTGCTGATCACCGGACGTCCCTTTGGCGTGGTGATGGTAGGGCTCGGGGTCATCGCGCTGGCGGGCATTGTGGTGAACAACAACATCATTCTGATAGATGGTTACAATGAACTGCGTAAAATGGGCTACGCGGCCTTTGATGCAGCCTTGGAGACCGGTAAAAGCCGCTTGCGGCCAGTGCTGCTGACCGCTATCACGACGGTGCTTGGCCTGTTACCCATGGTGCTCGGTGTCAACGTTGATCTGTTGACGCCAAGCCTGGGAATCAATGCGCCCTCGACCCAATGGTGGACGGAGTTGTCCAGCGCAATTGCGGGTGGACTGACCTTTGCCACGTTCCTGACTCTACTGGTCACGCCCTGCATGCTGGTGCTTGGCGAAAGAATGACCAGGCGTTTGCCCTGGAAGAAGAGTACGCCTGTACGGGACGCTGATCGGTCCTCGGGCGCACTGGAGGAGCGGGGAGGGCAGACGCGTCTCGCGCAGCCGGTGGAGGAAATCTGACACCGGCCGCGGGCGGTCCTATAGACTGACTGGGTCCGCCGTTTAGAAGTAGTAACGTAACCCTGCCTCGTAGGAGGTGAAGTCCCAGTCGGAATGGTCATGCAGGCGCAATGTCACGCCGAACTGCTCGGTAACCATCAGCGCCAGATCGGCGGTGAGGGCGATGTCCTGCAGCACCAGATCCACATAGGCCAGGTCGAGCGAGAACTTGAGCCAGGACCAGGGCATGGTGGCGATGTTGGCGTGAATGCCATAGCCGTCCTCACGCTGGTCATCCAGCCACACCGCCTGGTAAGAGGCGCCCACTTCCAGATCGAAGCCGGCAAAGCGGGTCAGCTGATAGCCAGATTCCAGGATCGTCCAATCTTCGCCTTCCTTGAATTTACCCACAACGGGCCCACTGGGACGGAACCCGGTTTCGTTGAAGCGCGCGAACGCAAAGAAGTCAGCGGGCAGCTCGAAGCGGGCCTGAGCCACCACGCCGGTTCCGTTGGGGTAAGGCTTGTAATCCGGATTAACGGTGGCGCGCGCCAGTTCTGCGTAGGATTCCGCTTGGGTAACAGATGCAACCAAGGCCAGGGAAACCCCGGCAAGCAGGATTCTCATTGAAACAACCTAAAAGAAACAGATTTGGGAGGACGCCCGGACGGGCAGGTGGCGCCGGATGCCGCGGCAAGACTAGAGGCATTGTGACGAATTTTCAAACGACCGCGAGGCTGCCATCTACTAGCGGAAACGCTAGCGGCGCCGGCAAGAGGGCTGCCGGCGCCCGTTTATAACAAAGGCAAGCGCCTTTACTTACTCGGAAAAGGGCGTTTGATCGGCAGGAGCCGGCCTGGATCCCCTCAGAGAAGGCTGATACAGAGCGGCTGGATTACAGTTCTTCAGCAGTACCTTTCCTTCCAGGACGTTGCCGCGGGAGTATTCCTGGAAAATGCAGGTGTTGGTGGCGGGATCGTAGTTCTCGATCCAGAGGTTATCCTCCTTCCAGGTCGCCGCGATGTGGACTTGTCCGGCAGGAACGTTCAGGGCCATGGTGCCGCCCCAGCGCTTAACGAAGATCTGTTCCAGGTAAAAGTAATAGAAGAAGGTACAGATCAGGAGAAGAACGCCCGAGATAATCAGGGAGGGCACCCATTGCTTCAGCCGGACGCCCATCAAGTACAGCACACCCAGGCAGAGTATGGCGACAAAGCCCCAATAGAAGTACGTAATCAAGCGGGAGTTCCTCCAGTAGATATGAAGTCAGTAGATATGAAGTTGCGACAAATACACAGCTATTGTGCGGTACTGGATTGAATCGCCCAAACATTTCCTGATCCTAGACCTGGCGATCAGCTAACTGCACAAGAGGATATACCATCACCCGTTAGCTCTGCGCGAAACTGGCTGGTGCAGCCTGTTTACACCGAGGTCTTACCAACCATGGGAGCTGCGTGCGAGTAACACTGTGCTCAATTTGCCTATACACTTTAGCCATGATCTCGTCTGTTGGCGGGTAAGTAAGTGGCGCGGAACATAAGGACGTTCGTTTGATCATTCACTGTACCCGTAAACTCGCAGCAAAGATGGGCCGGGCACTTGAGACCCCTCGGCAGGAAGCGAGCCTGCTCGGTAGTTGGCATGCCCATCTTTATCTAATCGACCGTCGTCAGTGTGTCTTCTTCTGCCACGACCGCACCCGTTATGTGTTGGTTTTGCCAGGCGTGGTGAAGGACAACTTTGCGGAACTGGCGCTGCTGTTTCGAGCGGTGTACTTGCAGAGTCTGGCGTTTGAGGGAGTCGACGACGCAGGCATCAAGAAGGTCAGCCTCGCCATGGGCCCCCAAATCTTCGATGCGGTCACCGACCGTTCGGTACTCAGCTCGCTGTCCGTGGTGCGGCGTGATGTGGACGCCTATCTGGCGGATTATGCCCATGTACTGGATGTTGATCCATTTGAACTGATGCAATGGCTCAACCAGCGGCCGACCATGGCAAGAGGACGCGCGATTTTTCCCAAACACGAAATGTTTGAGTTGATTGCGACACTCTGAGGGTTTGGTCGCCAGTAAAAAGTTCGCTATTAGCGAATGGTACGCCAGGCCGACATGACTGCATTGTAATGTGCCTAGCCCTATGGATCCCCCCGTTGCTTCGTTAGCATTCTGGATGCATGGACTGACTGTCCACAGGAGGATAAGTCCACAGGAGGAAAAACCATGGCAGAGGTGCAGGAACCCAAGAAGCGGGACATTAAAGTGGATCAGTACGTCAGTGGTCCTGATATCGAAGACCGCTCGAAAAGGACGGCGTCCGGCCAGAGCAAAGCTCGTAATGGGAGCAAGCCAGTCACTGGGCCAACGCACAGTGAGCGCAATCCGGAAATTGAAGCGACTGGGCGAATGCTAAGTTCCTTCGATGAGATGGACAGGATGATGGATCGCATGCTGGAAGGCTTTCTACCGCGCGGCTTGCTGCGTTCGCTTGGTTTCGACCGGGACTTCCTCGGCAACTTGAACCTGCCGTTTATCGGCAAGGGACCCAAGGTCGATATTATTGATCGGCACCAGGATGTTCTGGTCCGTGCGGAAGTGCCGGGGATCGATAAGGATGACCTCCATGTGTCGGTCACCGGGCGGACGGTAACCATCAGCGGCCGGCGTCAGCGCGAAACCAAATCCGAAGAAGGGCAGTATTTCCGCAGCGAGATTTCGCGAGAAAGCTTCGAACGTTCGCTGCCGTTACCCGTTGAGGTCGACGGTGCCCAGGGCCACGCCGAGTTCAAAAATGGCGTGCTGGAACTGAGGTTGCCCAAAGTAGACGAAGCGAAACGCCACAATGTCCCGGTTCATTAAGGAGCGTGAGGAGAGGGCATAGCCCTCTCGTCCCAGCCTGATCTGTAGACGGCGACGCAGCCAGCGCATCGCCGGGACTGCAGATACTCTCCAAGCGACACAATCTCCACGAGGCCATTACTCCGTTCGTAGTCCCCGACTGGCGTCTGCCAGAATTTTAAGTCCGACGCGCTGGTATCCAGTGCGTACTAAGTTCAGAAGGCACCTGCCAAGTAAATCCTGACCTACACTTTATGAAGGTGGAGGGAACTCGAAAACGGTAACCCTTCACATCCTGCGAAAAATTGTTAGACAGCCGCGCGAACTTTATATTACATTCCTGAGCGTAACATCATTCAATGGCACATAGGGTGGGTCATTTATGAATAACGCCATTACGCCGATTCGGCGCAATCTGTCCTTCCATCTGCCGAAGGAAGAAATCAGCCGGTGGAATAACCAGCACCTGCACATTTCGCACTTTTACAACACGCTGTCTATCTTCTTCCCGGTCGGGGAGCGCTTTTTTATCGACAGCGTGCGCAACTATCGTAGCCAGATTACCGATCCTGAGCTGAAGGCGTCGGTGACTGCATTCATTGGCCAGGAAGCGATGCATGGCCGTGAGCACGACGAGTATAACGAGGCGATGGCGGAAGCCGGGCTACCCGTCAAAAAGATGGAAGCTAAGGTCACCTGGTTCCTGGGTTTCCTGCAACGGATTCTGCCCCATAGCCTGCAGCTTGCGGTTACGGTTGCGCTGGAACACCTGACAGCAATTCTCGCCGACACCCTGCTGCGTGACCCAGACCTGCTGAAAAATGCTCATCCTCGTTATGCGGCAATCTGGCAGTGGCACGCACTGGAGGAAACCGAGCACAAAGCCGTGGCCTTTGATGTTTACACACAGGTAGTAGGCAAGGGCCTAAAGGCATACTTACATCGTACGTTTGCCCTGACCATGGCGACCATCATTTTCTGGATGCTGTTCTACACCTTCTATATCCAAGTGATTCGTAAGGAAGGTGGTCTGTGGGACTTCAAGGGTTGGGCAGCCTCATTTAGCTTCCAGTGGTTGAAGCCGGGCGTGCTGCGGCGGGTTATTCCGGAATGGTTCGAGTTCTATCGACCGGGATTCCACCCCTGGGATCAGGACAATCGGCAGTACCTGGATCGGATCGATGAGCTGGTGACCCAGGTAGACGGATTTAGCGCGACCGCCCACTAAGTAATTCTGGTTCATTTAGCGCCCGCAGCGTCAGAGTACGGTGCGGGCGCTTTTTTATGTCTTTTGTTGTCGTCCTAACTTCTACTACCGTCCTATTCTTTCTGCTGCAGTTGTCGTACTACTTTTTGGATTGATCCAACTGCTCGATCATTGTTTCCAATTTGTCGCTCAGGATTCGATTCGCGGCCTTTTCCATGGCGCGAGCCAATTCTGCGTGTACGGCGGTCTCCGCCAATGGCCGCAAGCGCCAGATCAATTCAGCAAGTTGGGGATACTCTTCAGGAGGGGGGAGGGTGCGATCGCCATATTTCCCGAGCACATGCTGGGCGACCAATCCGACCAGTGCATCCGCCACTCGTTCGACGTTGCCCCGCAGCATCCGCACGATCTCCAGTAAATCTTCCAACGGAATGCCGGTTGCAACCAGCTCGCTGCCAGCCTTTAGCGTCCGCAGGCTACGCACGCGTACTTTATTTCCTTCCGGGCGAAGCAGATCCAGCTCGATGGATTTCGCAATGGCCTCCGGTGTCAGCGCTTTGCCGAACAGCTTGGCGATCTCCATCATGTCGACAACGGTCGGCTCTTCATCGGTCCAGGGACTGGTAACGGCAGACTCCAACCCAATCAGGTGGCGCAAATCGACACCACTCTCTAAAGCTGCAAACAGATCGCCAATGCTGCTCAGGGTATAGCCACGATTCAGGAGGCCCGTGATCACCCGCAGTCGCGCCAGGTGTTCACCGAAATAGATGCCCTTACGACCGCGTAAGGTCGGAGGAGGGAGCAGACCTTTGTCCTGATATGCGCGAACATTACGAACAGTCGTATCCGCCGCTCGCGCGAGTTCGTCGATGCTATATTCTTTGGCTGGCTTCGCTGTTGGATCAGAACCACCATTCTCCAGGTGTTGCGCGATCAGAGCGAGCTTATTCGAGGGTCCATTCACAGCGCCTACCGATGCCTCCAATTCTAGGGTCAAACATGAGGAGCAAGGCTCCGGGCAAAACGTGCTCATTATAACGGATAAACGGAGACCCGTCTTTTGGTGCAAAATATACCATCACCCGCTAGATGAGTAGAGGGCAGTCCTGCTCGGTTTTCGTTTCCCTAGCGACTCGTGGGTATCAAAAACAAAAAACGTGATGGTATATCATGCACGATGGCTGGAAGGCTTGATGATCCAGCGGGGCAGATGTGCATCGGCCGATACTGCGTACGATCAGGTCTGGCTTTGTGGCAGTTCAGTGCGGCGTTCAAGCGCCCGTAGGCAGTAAAGGGCCAGGACTAGTCCACCAACGAAATACGGGCCAGCTCCCAGCACCCACATGAAGGTCCCACCCAATTGCTGATCTTCCAGCGGCGAAAGGTTCCACAACAAGCCTTCAGCCTTGGCTTGCAACAGGTAATAGGAATAGAGCGGGTAGCCTGCGAAGGTAAGCAATGCGCCGAGAAAGCCTGTGTGAATCAAGGTGGACAGCATCCATAGCGTATTGGCGCCATAACGTCGCACCCGGTTTCCGCCTTGATGGAACATGCTCCACCAGAATAAGTGGGCCGAGGTGAGAAACATGAAATGCTCCAGTATGTGGAATGCGTCGTTCTCCAATGCCAGTTGAAAGGCTGCGGGAGCATGCCAGGCCCAAATAATCACCGCATGGAGAGCAAAAGCAATTGTGGGACGGGATAGGAAGCGCCAGGGGCGCAGGTAACTCCGCCGGTATTTAAGGATAAGCGCTCTACGTGAAGTTCTCGGCAGTGCCGCAAGGAGTATGGGAAGCGGGCGAGCTAATGCCAGTAGTGGCGCCGCGACGGAAAGCAGCAACATGTGCTGCAGCATATGGGCAGCAAAGCTCCTACCACTCAAAACCTCTAGTGGCCACACCAGCGCCAGAAGCAGACATAACAAGGCAAGTGAAAAGTAGAGAATCTTACGGCGCAGGTTGTTCCACACACGGTGCCGGCGAATCCGGATCAGACCAATGATGTAGAGAACGGTGATGACGCTAAGCGGTAGCAGCACCCATGGCTCTAGATGCAGAAGGCTTGAGTTGCCGTTACTGCTATGGGCAAAGCCTAACGAAGGCGCTACGCCGATTATTAATGACACAGAGAAATTTCTTGGCATCTGTTCTTAGTCCGTCTTGTAGGGATTAGCGTCCTGGTGCTTGATGCGACTTCATTGCCGGCGGAATCGATTGCGTAATGTGAGGATGATACTGTTACGAAGGGATTTTCTTTGCCTGCGCCTTTGGATGGAGATAAAAGGGCTTAGGATATGGGGAGGGTGTGAGGTGGTCCCAGAGGATGTAGGATCTAGTTACGGATGAAACGAGGGATATTGACGAATCAATAATTTGTGGCAGGTTTCTATTTAAGGGAAACTCTAGATTCAAAATAGCAGCGAAATTCTTTGCGAAAATCTAGCTAACAGCGAAATTCTTTGCGCATCTTTTCCAAAAAATACAAAGACTTAAAGTCAGCTATCAGAAAAATATAATATACCTGACCGCAGCTGCTGTAAAGTCTAGAGCCTATCCGCTCTCAGTCCATTAACCACGGTCGAACAGCGAGCAAATAATGAAAAGAATCTTTCAGAAATGGCTAAAAACCGCCTCCTACTGAAAGAATTCTTTCAGTAGATGGCAGTTTGATGACGACAGGTTCAGGCTGGTAAGGGCTGGAGAGGTCAACCTGCTGGGGTTGACCAAAAGGAAGTTGTTAAAAGCCCCCGAGAGAGTGGCGACAGCTGGCATGCGCTCTTAATGCGTTGCCTACTTGGAATGTACGCTTTTGATCAAGCCCATGCTCATATCCGAGTGTGGCTCTTTCAGTCGCCACTCCAATGGTCGACAACGGCGTCGTAGTCAATTTCTTCGCCCCGTTTTATCTCGCCGATCTCCTCATAAGTCACATAGAACCGGGAGCGTTTGTACCCAACATCCTGGATCACCAGTCGTTGTCCTGCCTTTCGGGCCAATGCGTTCAGCTGTTCAAACAGAAATTCACGATTTTCCGTCGCCAGCTGTTCGTCATAAACGAAAATCAGGTTATCAAAGCGGGCAGAGGGCGGCGGCAACTCGGCTAAATAGCGGGCCAGCAAATTCTCAAAGTGTGTTCGTGTCCACTTGTCATAAATACTGGTGACGTTGTCTTCGTTAAGATCACGATCATCGCTCATATCAAGCCGCCTCCTCGTAGTTCGTTACATCCTTTACCGCGATCCCGATCAGATGTCCGCCCTTCAGCCTGTCGAGCACTGGTACAGCGCCGGATCTCAGGATGGAACCCCATACTGTGTGGATATCGGTGCCGGAAAGGCTGGCTTCCCGCCGGGCGATTCTGTACCGGCTGAGAAAGGACTGTACTTCCGAGGACTCATATTCTGCACCAGGCAATTGCCATTTCTTCGAAGATAAATACCCTCGACGGGATATCTCGTCGAGACAATCTTCGGTTATGAAGAGCATTTCTAGTACTTCTGCACGTGAGTAAGACTCCTTGGCATCAGCGCTGAATTCAGCTTCACAGAGGTTAAGAAGGGATAGCCTGTCAAAGTTGAGCTGGCGAAGACCATTTTCCGTCCCAATACCCGTCGAAAAATGGAGTTCCTTACCATTGCACCAATGAACCAGGTCTGTGAGGGTAAAGCCAAACCGGGATAACATCTTCAAAGCAGTATCGAGGCCGATGGGGTCACTGAATACCGACTCATCAGTTTTCCGGCTGATCGCGGCGAGGAATTGATCCAGGCATGTCAAACTGAACACGCGATTTCGCTGAATTCGGGAATCAACCACCGCCTCAACCAGGCCTTCATCAACCAAACGATTCAATTCGTGAACGGAGATACCCAACAGCTGAGCAGCGACGTTTGGTGGGGCTATGTCGCAAGCCTTTAGGTCTCCTATGACGAGCTTTTTAATCCTGGGCGGTAGGGCGATTCTGCCCAGTGATTCTTCTGTGACCAAAACACTGCTATCAGTAAACGAATGATTGATCGTCTGAAATTGCAGTAATTTTCTAACGCTATTCGTCCGATAGACAC
This sequence comes from Pseudomonadota bacterium, assembly GCA_023430625.1. GTDB lineage: Bacteria > Pseudomonadota > Gammaproteobacteria > Pseudomonadales > Oleiphilaceae > JAEZAA01. The sequence continues at coordinate 6,892 of JAEZAA010000258.1, read as the reverse complement.
GGATGTTTCGGCCCAGAGCTGGCAAATCGGACCTGGCAATCTGGAGTGAAAATGCTTCGTTGAACGTCTCATCCGTGACCAGGCGATAAGCAGCGCTCATTAGCTTCTGGTGGCACGAGGGGACGTACGGGAATCTGTTCAGCTCCCAAGTGTCAGGAGCTTTTGGGTTTAACAGATGCAGGTATGCCAAGTACAAGCGGTCTTTATCAACCAGATCTACCAGGGTATCAGCGTCGCTGTTGTCGTCCTTTTATTGCAGGCGACAGACTTTCCAGGAGTGGCCGCAGCACTCACACCCGGACAACAGGCTTGTCTGCCACCGAAACTCCTGATGGCAGGAGGGGCAATGATCTAAAAGAACACCTCGATGTTTCGAACAGGTCAGGACGTGCGCGACCTGCCAGTCAAACCGCATGTAGCCCGTCTCCACGAGGCAGTGGGGGCACAGGCGAGGGCTGGAAATAGTAATATCTTCAATCACTCGCGAAGCTGAGTAACAGTCATGCCCCTCAAACTGTGTGCTCCAGATTTTTCGCAGCTCGCGCGCGTCCATCCCCAGGGCTTGTTCCAACCGTCGCGTCAACAAGTGGCCACTCTGCGAATTCAGGGAGACCGTATCAGTACTTGCTACTCCCAGCACGCGACGTGAGAACCCGGAAAAATTTGCATAGCCATACCAGTGGGCGAGTCGTAGCGCATAGCCGGGAAAACTTTCGTCCTGGTTGGGACGGGGGCGATAGGGCAGTCTCGTCTGCTGTGTCATTTTCGTTTCCCCTGGTAGTTTTTCACCGTTGTGATGGACTCCAGGAACGGATCGAATGGGACATTGGCTCCGAAAAAGGTGTCGCCGCAGCCCACGAACGCTCGCTGATATGCTTCGGAGAATAGCTCTAAGGTTGCACGACTCTGGCCGTCCCAGCACTCAATGAGCTTTTCAAACAAATTTGAGATGTAGCCGGGGATTCCACCGGTTGCGGTGAACAGCCGGAGCAGCATGTTTTCTTCTGTGAGGTCATAGCATTTCACGGGAAGAACCTCTTGCACGAGTGCGATATAGGAGACAAAGTCCTCCCGTTCATCCTCAGTGGTCATAGAGAACGGCGCAATTTTATAGGCACCGTTGAAACGACGACGCAACTGGTTATCACTGGTCTCTAGGACCTGCCTGGTGGGTGTTGTGCCGACCAATACCCATGGAACTCCCGTCTGGTTCATCAACTTTTTGATAAACCGCATGATGTTCGGCGAGTCCTTGGTCTTCTGCGGTAGCAGCTCCTGGAACTCATCGCAAATGACAAGTTCGACACCAAGGTCGCTAAAAGCCCGACGGATCAGGCTGAAAAGCGTGGTTTGGGTTGCTCGCGGCGGACAAATAATATCCATGGCTTCCAGTAGTTCCTGCATAACGGATTTCGTGTTCTGGCCCGCCTGGGTCTCAATCACTACCACTGGCATACAAGTCCGATCCTCAATTTCTACCGGTGGAAACTCGCGGATATACTCGTTGATAACCGTCGTCTTACCGACGCCTGATTCACCATAGATGATCGTTCCCTGTGGTTTCGATCCGGATGTGGCATGTGCCGTTTTGATCGCGTCCAGAGCCCTGTCCAGCTCCGGATGGATCACGATGTTTTTCAGGAAAGTATTGGTCTCGGGCTTACGTACTGGTCGGCTCATAGTGACGCCCTCCGTACGCGAAAGCCCTTCGCATGCGGATCAACTTTACGGCGACCCGTTGATACAGGCTCCTCTGTCAACACCGACTCGCTTTCCGGCGCACTGGGAATCTTATGACCCGGAACGGATTCTGCACCTAACTGCGCTTCCAGTTCTTCAGTCGTCAGCTTCGATGCAGGAGTAGTGGGGGGATGGCTGCGAACCCTTTTCGCTTTCTTGCGAGCATTGAGTCTTTTGCGAGCCTCTCTCACAGGCTCGAACTCGTCATTGACGGGATTCCTTCGTAGATTGTTGGTTGTGCCTCCAGCCTTGTGTACAGCCTTGAATGCCGCCAATGAGGTATCCGGTGGAATTGCTTTGACGGATGGAACGCTAAAATAAGATCCTTCCTGAGGGTCTAGCACAAAAATTTTGGAAACGTCTCTGCCAGACCAGCGTAGCGAGGCTTTGTATTTATCCCCGTACGTTTTGACTTGGCGTCCGTATAACGCATTGAGTTCGCGGCTGTTGTAGCGAATATTGTTAAGCCAAATTCCCCGATTCTGATCCAGTACGCGCTGTGCTTCTTGGGCTCCGAAATTATTAGCGAAGCTCAGATCATCCACGTATTCGGGCGGATACATTTCCGCGCCCTTGCACCAGACTTCATGCGGCGTTTCTCCATTCAATCCGCGGTGAGGCGACTGATGATAGCCATCAACAATGTAGCTATATAAACATTGCTCAAACTCTTCGCGACGCAAGCAGGCTTCGTCCTTCAGCGTATTCTTGACGACGTAATTCGCGGTCCGTTTCGGATAATAGCCAGGGAGCTTGCGACACAGCTCGCCACGCAACGTTCTGAAAAAGCGCTCAATATGTGGTTTGCGCCATGGCTGGCTCGCTTGGGTGGTATAACGGGAGATGCCGTGGCTACCCAAAAAGCTGGTAATTGAGTTAGAGAGTAGGCAGAGCGACGGATCGACACTGACCATCTCCGGAAGCCCGCCCATCAGCCAGTCGTTTTCGAGATACGGGAACTCCTCCCGCGTCTTAACCTTCATTACCATCTTCAGGCACTCGATCACTCCCTCTGCGTTTTCACCGGGACTGAGCGCGACGACGTAGGAAACACCGAGGATGGCCCGAGAAAAAACATCGATTGCAAAGAACACAACCAGCTTACCCAAGTAATGGTCGTTGTCGTCCAACAACCCCAAGTTGAGATGAACAGCGTCGATCTCGACCAGCTCCATAGGTTTCCGGGGAAGGTGTTCCTGCTCCACAACGCGAGATTCACGACGGACAGCCGCAGCGCCTTCACGCATTTTTAGCCGGTCGAGGGGATGAATACGTTTGACATACGCATAGAAGGTTTGCCGGCTGGGAGGGCGCTCCTGAACCTTCAGACTCTTACAGCGGTTAAGAAAATGCGTGTAGGTTTCCTGGACACTATAACCATTGAGTTTTAGGTAATGCTCGTCAATGGCTTCGTCCATCAGCTCTTTGAACTGCTTCGAGACGCGGCTCTGACGTTTTTGCTGGCGATTTCTCGGCAGCAAGGCAAGAACATCCCGACCGTGTGCATCCCACCTTTTGAACCATTTGAACAGCGTGATTTCGGACGGCACGTCCTTGGTGTCATCACCTCGCTGCGTAGCGACGCGTCGAATAATGTCCAAGCGTTGTTTTTTGCTGCCTGGGTACTGGCTTTCAGCCATAGGCCTCAGGTACGCAAGTAATTTTTGGACAAGTTCCGCCTCGTCCGGACGCAGATAGGTTCTGCCCGTAGGGGGCTCAGTATCAACAAAGTGCTTTAATCGGCCCGCGTTGTACGCTTTGTAGAGCGCACTGTGGGAAAGCGTAAGAGTACGACCAAACTCGGTTCGGATGATAAAGCTGCTCGTCGTCGCTGTGGTGATCACACCCTGCGTGTCGTCTAGTACAACCTGTTGGCCAGTAGCAAACAATGTTTTAGCCATGAGCTAGCTCCAACATCGTTGCTCTAGTGACATGTTGGGACTTGTCGAAGATGAGACCGCCTTGCGCCATGGCGGCATACACATCGTTATTCTCGAAACCCATGAATCGTAATGCTTCGCAAATACTTGCGAGGCTACGGGGATAGTCTAAGGACCGGATTGCGGTTAGAGCGCTAGTTGATAGCTGTAACGCGAGGTAGCGATAAAGGAGCTTGAGATTGCCAGTCACCGGACACTGATGTGGGGCATTAGCAATACGGAGCTGGAGTGGAACGCCGATCTGATAGCCAAACAACCACTGGAGATAGTTAAATTTTTCAATAAAATCAGGATGCTCTGCGTCCTGGCGAGTCTTGACCTCTTCGTAGCAAAATTTCCCGGTAACGTGCTTTACCAGCACGTCAGCGGTGTATCGACGCTTCTTACCGTCTCGAATGTACCCAAATGATTCTGGCTGGGTTTGATAGCGCTCCACTGTGGTGTCGTACTCTAGTTGTAGCAAGGCTCCTACTTCGACGTGACTTTCGCAGTACATCAGCCTCTGATTTTTTTTAGAGTAGAAACTGATCGAAGGTTTAACCTGTGAGAAGCGATCTAAATTTTTTCGCGGCATAGTTTGTCTCCTGATGTTGGAGACGAGGATAGGTTTCAGATGACGTTCGGTCTATACTAGGAATCGGATATTTTCGTTTAGAAACAAGCATTTAAAATTTTATATATTAAATGATCCAAAGGCAGAAGCAGCGCAAATAATTGTTTTTCCGGGAAAATCTAAAAATTTAAATAATATAAAAATATTAATATTGATTCTATTTGGTTATATAAAGGGCAAGCTGACGTGAAAAATAATCTTACCGGGGACTGCGATGACTGGCTAATTTGCGACCGATCGTTTGGCTTCGCATGCGAGAACGCTCTTTGAGGCTTGGACTAGCGCGTTAACATCGCTTCATCCTACACACGTCGAGGCGTTTCCCTTGTTTGTGCTTGTTCACGCATCATCGCTGCTATGCTTTCCAGCTAAAAGCAACTCTGCATGTCCAAACGTTACCCCCTGCCGCATTAGTAGTGCGTGCTCAACTGACACTTGGCGAACCTCACCCGGACCGGACAGCGAATAAGTGGAGTTTTGGGTACGTACGATATTAGATTCGAGGTTCATATTGATAATTGCGCTAGAGAACATGTAGTCACCACTCCGCCAGCGGCCTCGCCGATCTTCGACGACATCGCCAGTCAGGAAATATTGGCCCTGAACCTCTAAAATGAACCATCGTATAACTGTCCCGTCTGTTTCACTCATTATTTCGTCCACGTCACTCAGAGTTAATTAAGCAGGCCGGTAAAATTGCAGAACTTGATTCACGTAGCAGATCCGAAATTGATGAAGATCAGCCAGGGAAATATTTAATTTTCCGTTGCTCGTTCGTCATTGATGCTCAAAACCGCTCTTTGTTTGGCGGCATGTGAAATAATCAATTCATGCTGCCTTCCATCATAACGGATGACAATTTGTGATTATTTATCGCAAGAGGCGGTTCTGAAAAAATATCCTAATAAGGTTGACAGTCTGGTCATTCTCTAATCGCTAATGAAATGTCGCGGGCAAGCCATCGTCAAAATGCTATTGAACGTTTTCATGCCAAACCTCTAACGATCACACCGACCGTGTGAAGTTCAGCGCCTTGACGTAACGCTGCTAAAGCAAATAATGCCGTAATTAACAACTGGATAGGTAAGAAGGACAGCGCCTGCAACAGCGAATCTAGGCGAACGTTTTTGTGCCAAGCATCTAACGATCTCACCGACTGTGTAGAAGACGAGGAGCGGTGCGACTACAAGTGGCCTTACTTATTGATCGGTGCGCCCCTGGGTTGTTGGAAAGGCAATGTATTTATGGTGGAGGTTCGATGATCAAGAACATGCGGAAGGCCAACAGTTCCTGAAAGCGCAACATATAGGCTTTGTGTGCACTTCTCCACCCATATATTGATATTCTAGCTTTGTGGTGATAGCGTTGTGAATGCCGACTAACTTAGGTCGGCCATATACAACCGAAATAGGAGCTATCTTGTATGAGCAAGAAACCAGGTGAAAATTCGGGCAAATCCGGTGGCATTTATCAAGAAGTAGGTCCACGAGGGGGAAAGAAGGATAACTATGCGACGGTTAAGGATAACCAAAGACTGCCACCGACGACGGCAGAGGGAAATGCGTGGGAACTGGTCAAGCGCACACCTGACAGTAAACGGTAGGGCTGAGAGCTGTAGTCCTGGCTGTTTAAGTCAGGACTACAGTTACCCTCGGCTGGTGTCGGGGAACAAACCTGCTTGGGACTAAGCCCGAGATTGCTTAGCAGAAGTAGAATATGGCAGCTAATGTAAAGTTTGTAGTTACAGGAGTCTTTCTTTGGATGTGGACTGGACTTTAGTCACTGGAGTATCGAGTACAGCAATAGCGCTGTGTGCTCTTGGGTTATCGGTGTGGCAGGGGTATCAGGCTCGTAAACACAACAGACTTGCGGTCAGGCCGCATCTTACGACTTGGTCACACAGTGATGTTGAAGAAAGATGCTATGCCGTCGAGGTAATGAACAATGGTATAGGACCCGCTCTAATCGAAAGTTTTTCCGTCCAAGTCGATGGCACTGCCATCCCCGGGGAAGAAACGGAAGCTGTAAACCAAGCGATGAAAATAGTGTTTCGGAGTTTTAATTACAGAGTCCACGTAGCACAGCTCGCGAAGGGATACTCGATGCCACAGAACGAGCGTCGAGTCTTGGTTTCGCTTCGGTTTGTCGGACCGGAATTCCCGACGGATAAACTGGTCGAGCGCGCATTCGAGCGGTGTGACCTTGAAATCAAGTACAAATCCTTTTATGAAGAACAGTTTGTTTATTCATCCCGCATCAAACATGCCTCTCAATAGAGGTTAATACTCCACGGCTTAGGTGTATTCTATCGCTCATCAGGCGCTTTCCAGCTCAAAAACGCATCAAGCGCCGACGGCGCTGCAAGCATCCTTCGTGCGAGGCGCAGTCGTTCTTGAAGCGTATTCCTGGTATCCGCGTCGGATGGCTCAACATGCGCTTGAACCTCCTCAAAAAACTGCTCGATTCGTTTCGCCTCCGACCAAGTGCCAATAATTGCTAGCAGCTCTTCTTGGCTTTCTTTCAAGGCTTTCGCTCTTCTTTTTTCTTCCTCTTTGTAGTAGCCCCCATTTAAACCGGACACTTTGTTAGAAGCAAAGGC
>JAEZAA010000291.1 GCA_023430625.1 Pseudomonadota bacterium | reverse complement strand
CAGTAACGCCCTGACGGAATCTAAATGTCTCGCATAAAAAAACGCCGCGATAATCGCGGCGTTTTTCATGGTGCGGAGCAGTTAGCGTTGTGATGCGGCAAGCGCCTGCTCAACGTCCGCCATAATGTCGTCCACATGCTCGATGCCGATGGACAGGCGCACCATGTCGGCGGTGACGCCAGCACTTTGCAGCTCCGCGTCGCTGAGCTGGCGATGGGTGGTGGTGGCGGGATGGCAGGCCAGGGACTTGGCGTCGCCGATGTTCACCAGGCGGGTGATCAATTGCAGGGCGTCGATGAACTTGGCGCCCGCCTCACGGCCGCCCTTGATGCCGAAGGACAGAATGCCCGAGGCTTTGCCGCCCATCAGTTTCTGCGCCAGGGGATAATACTGGTCGCTGTCCAGGCCGCCATAGTTAACCCAGGCCACTTCCGGACGGGATTTCAGGTACTCGGCCACCTTCAGGCTGTTCTCGCAGTGGCGTTCCATGCGCAGGCTCAGGGTTTCCAGTCCCTGCAGGATCAGGAAGGCGTTGAACGGCGACAGCGCCGCGCCCATGTTGCGCAGAGGCACCACCCGGCAGCGGCCGATAAAGGCTGCTTCGCCCAGGGCTTCTGAGTAGACGACGCCGTGATAGGAGGGGTCCGGCTCGTTCATCATGCGGAAGCGGTCGGCGTGATCCTTCCAGGGGAATTTGCCGGAGTCGACGATCATGCCGCCGATGGTGGTGCCGTGGCCGCCCATGTATTTGGTCAGGGCATGCACCACGATGTCGGCACCGAAATCGAAGGGCTTGCACAGGATCGGTGTGGCGACGGTGTTGTCGACGATCAGCGGCAGGCCGTGCTGGTGGGCGACCTTGGCCAGTGCTTCGATGTCGACGATGTTGCCGCGGGGGTTGCCGATGGATTCGCAGAAAATGGCGCGGGTCCGTTCATCCACGTGCTGGGCAAAGGAGGAGGGATCGTCGCCATTGGCGAACCGCACTTCAATGCCCTGGCGTGGGAAGGTATGGGCGAACAGGTTATAGGTGCCGCCGTAGAGCTGGCTGACGCTGATGATGTTGTCGCCAGCTTCACAGATTGCTTGGATGGACGCCGTGATGGCGGCCATGCCGGAGGCCATGGCCAGGCCACCAATACCGCCTTCAAGCGCGGCGACGCGTTTTTCCAGTACGTCGTTGGTGGGGTTCATGATGCGGCTGTAAATATTGCCCTGCACCTTGAGATCGAACAGGTCGGCGCCATGTTGGGTGTTGTCGAACGCGTAGGATGTGGTCTGGTAGATGGGGACCGCCACGGCTTTGGTGGTTGGATCCGGGGAAAAGCCTGCATGAATTGCGAGTGTTTCCAGTTTCATAGGGGCTGCTCTCTTTGTTGTAAACTCATTCTCCTGTGGCCGGGACAATAGCATAAACTTTCCTCGGTCATCATCGCCCCCTCTGTCTCCTGGCAAGGTGTTCGGCCCGGCGCCCGGTATTTTTAGTTGGAATCGATTCATGGCAAAAAACAAGACGGCCTACGTCTGCACCCAGTGCGGGGCCGATTACAGCAAGTGGCAAGGGCAATGCAGCGCCTGCCAGGAGTGGAACACCATCAGTGAAGTCCGCCTCGGCACCAGCAGTAAACCGGCGCGGGACATCCGCAAGGGGGGCTACGCAGGCACGGTTTCGGATGTGCAGTCCCTGGACGCCATTGATGTGGAGAGCGCGCCTCGGGTTTCCACCGGCATGGGTGAGCTGGATCGGGTGTTGGGCGGCGGTCTGGTGGCGGGCTCCGCCATTCTGATTGGCGGCAATCCCGGCGCGGGCAAAAGTACCCTGCTATTGCAGACCATGTGCCACTTAGCGGGCGCCATGCCGGCGCTGTACGTGACGGGCGAGGAGTCCTTGCAGCAGGTGGCCCTGCGGGCACGGCGCCTGCACCTGCAAACCAACAATCTGCAGATGCTGTCGGAAACCGACGTGGAGACCATCGTGGCCATGGCGGGCCAGCTGCAGCCGAAGATTCTGGTGGTGGACAGTATCCAGGTGATGCATCACCCGGATATCCAGTCGGCGCCCGGCAGCGTGTCCCAGGTGCGGGAATGCGCCGCGGTGCTGACCCGGTTTGCCAAGCAGACTGGCACCGTGCTGTTCCTGGTGGGGCACGTCACCAAGGACGGCACCCTGGCCGGACCGAAGGTGCTGGAGCACATGATCGATGCCTCGATCATGCTGGAAGGCTCCGAGGACAGCCGCTTCCGCACCCTGCGTGCCAACAAGAACCGTTTCGGCGCGGTGAACGAGCTCGGTGTATTTGCCATGCTCGACACCGGTCTCAAGGAAGTGAAGAACCCCAGCTCGATCTTTCTCAACCGCAACTCCGAGCCGGCACCGGGTAGCGTGGTGACCGTGACCTGGGAAGGCACGCGCCCGCTACTGGTGGAGCTGCAGGCCCTGGTGGATGAAAACCAGTTCGGTAACCCCCGGCGCCTTGCCGTTGGTCTCGACCAGAACCGGCTGGCCATGTTGCTGGCGGTGCTGCACCGCCACGGCGGCTTGCAGTGTGGGGATCAGGATGTGTTCGTGAACGTGGTGGGCGGAGTGCGGATTGCAGAAACCAGCGCCGACTTGGCCCTGCTCAGCTCGGTTGTGTCCAGCTTTCGGGACCGGGCCCTGCCCAATGATTTGGTGGTGTTCGGGGAAGTGGGGTTGTCAGGCGAGATCCGACCGGTTCCCAGTGGCCAGGAGCGGATTCAGGAGGCGGCCAAGCACGGGTTCAAACGGGCCATCGTGCCACTGGCCAACATGCCACGCCAACAGCCGGCGGGCATGGAAGTTGTGGGAGTCAAACAATTGCGGGAAGCGCTGGACGCGCTTTAGGACCGATCTATTTCAGCAGGGCGCTCAGTTCGCGCTCCAGCAAACTCTGATCGCCCAGGTTCAGCTCGATCAGGCGGCGCAGGTAGGTGACGCTTTCCAGATCGATATAGTCGCACTTGAGGCCCAGCAGGCTATCGCTCTGGTGCACCAGTTCCAGCGACATGATGATGGTGTGGTCGCTGTCGGCGAGTTTGATGGTGGCCTCGAAGGGCGCACCCGGATCGGCCTGCTCAAAAGTTTCCGGGCGCTGCACCAGAATGCCGCGCAGGGAAATATCCTGCAGTTGTGTATCCCATACCTGGTCGCCCTGATAGAGCCGGGTCTGGGCATCAAAGGTGACGCGCCGGAAACGGCGGCGTTCATCGGCAAGATTGTTGTCTGACACAAGGCTCTCCAGTGCGCGGTTCCGCTGCGACCAATTCCATTCCCAAGCTGTTGATGCACCCACTCTATTTAAGACTGAGGCCGTTTATCCAACTATAGTCGAAGTCTGGCAGGCTCTGGGGCGTCAGCAGGGCTTTGTGGCGAAAATGCCTGCAGTGTAGGGAGTACATTCTATGGCGGGGGGAAAGAACGCTATGGCGGGGGAAAGAACGAGGCCGGACAGGGTCCGGCCTCGGCGGGATCAAGCCAGCTTCTTGTACTTGATCCGGGTGGGCGTGGCGGCGGAGTCGCCGATACGCTTGCGGTAGTCCGCGTCGTACTCGGTGAAGTTGCCTTCGAAGAAGACCACCTGAGAATCGCCTTCGTAGGCCAGGATGTGGGTGGCAATCCGGTCCAGGAACCAGCGGTCGTGAGAGATCACGATGGCGGCGCCGGGGAAGGCCAACAGGGCTTCTTCCAGTGCGCGCAGGGTCTCGATGTCCAGGTCGTTGGAGGGTTCGTCCAGCAGCAGCACGTTGGCGCCTTCCTTCAGGGTCAGTGCCAGATGCAGACGACCGCGTTCACCGCCAGACAGGTCCTTCACGAACTTCTGCTGATCCGCGCCCTTGAAGTTGAAGCGGCCCACATAAGAGCGCGATGGGACTTCATAGTTGTTGATGCGGATGATGTCCTGGCCGTCCGAGATGCATTCCCACACGGTCTTGTTGCCATCCAGCTTGTCGCGGCTCTGGTCGACGTAGGCCACCTTGACGGTGTCGCCGATGACGATCTCGCCCCGGTCCGGCTGTTCCTGACCGGTGATCATGCGGAAGAAGGTCGACTTACCGGCACCGTTGCCCCCGATCACACCCACAATGGCGCCCTTGGGAATGGTGAAGTCCATGTTGTCGATCAGCAGGCGATCGCCATAGGCCTTGGACACGCCGTGTACTTCGATGACCTTGTCGCCCAGGCGCGGTCCGGGTGGAATATAGATCTCGTTGGTCTCGTTGCGCTTCTGGAAGTCCTGGGACTGCATTTCCTCGAAACGGGACAGACGAGCCTTGGATTTGGCCTGGCGGCCCTTGGCGCCCTGGCGCACCCACTCCAATTCGGCCTTGATGGCTTTTTCGTGAGCGGCCTGTTGCTTGGCTTCCGTCTCCAGACGCTTTTCCTTGGCTTCAAGCCAGGCGGAATAGTTGCCTTCGAACGGGATGCCGTGGCCGCGGTCCAGTTCCAGGATCCAGCCGGCGACATTGTCGAGGAAGTAACGGTCGTGGGTAATGGCCACCACGGTACCGGGGAAGTCATGGAGGAAACGTTCCAGCCAGGCCACTGATTCCGCGTCCAGGTGGTTGGTCGGCTCGTCCAGCAGCAGCATGTCGGGGGCGGACAGCAGCAGGCGGCACAGGGCCACACGGCGCTTCTCACCACCGGACAGGTTCTTCACCACCGCATCCCAGGCCGGCAGACGCAGGGCGTCGGCGGCGACTTCCAGGGTGCGCTCGATGTTGTGGCCGTCGCTGGCCTGCAGGATCGCCTCCAGCTTGGCCTGCTCGGCAGCCAGCGCGTCGAAATCCGCATCCGGTTCGGCGTAGGCGGCGTACACCTCGTCCAGGCGAGTCTGGGCGTCCTTGATGGAGGACACGGCTTCTTCCACGATCTCGCGCACGGTGCGCTCGGGATCAAGCTGCGGCTCCTGGGGCAGATAGCCGATCTTGATGCCGGGCTGGGCGCGTGCCTCGCCGTTAAATTCGGTGTCGACGCCCGCCATGATCCGCAGCAGGGTGGACTTACCGGCGCCGTTCAGACCCAGCACGCCAATCTTGGCGCCCGGGAAGAAGGACAGGGAAATGTCCTTGAGAATTTCGCGCTTGGGCGGGACAACCTTGCCCACGCGATGCATGGTAAAGACGTATTGAGACATAAGCGGTCAAACCTATCGATGAACAATGCCCGAATATGGGGGCGAATGGCGGCTAAAGCTAGCGGATCCGGATATTTTTAGCAATCCGGAGGCGCTTGTGGAACGGCAGTGCCTTCATCGGTAGGACAGATGATGCTGATTGCCGGCAATTGGTTTAAAATACGTCGCTTTCTCGACGGGGTGCACAGTCGGACACAGAGTCAGACGCAATCCGTCCTCCGGTTTCCGCAGTGAGCACTATTTTAAAGAGGCGACAGATGTTTAACCGTACGATGACGATTGCTGGTTTTGACGACGAGCTTTGGGGCGCCATTCAGGCCGAGACCCAACGTCAGGAAGACCATATCGAACTGATTGCGTCCGAAAACTACACCAGCCCTCGGGTGATGGAGGCGCAAGGTACCGCGCTGACCAACAAGTATGCCGAAGGCTATCCGGGCAAGCGTTATTACGGCGGTTGCGAACATGTGGATGTGGTCGAGCAACTGGCCATCGATCGCGCCAAGCAACTGTTTGGCGCCGATTACGCCAACGTCCAGCCACACTCTGGTACCCAGGCCAATGCCGCAGTGAACATGGCACTGCTGCAGCCCGGCGACACCGTGCTGGGCATGAGCCT
>JAEZAA010000290.1 GCA_023430625.1 Pseudomonadota bacterium | reverse complement strand
GGCTATGGCATTTCCCTGAACGACTCCCTGAATGCCGCCGAATACCTGGCCAGTGAAGGGAACTCCAACGTGATCTTCTGCCTCAGAGGCATGAAAAGCGAGGCGGGCGCCCCCCACCGCAACATGGTGGATTTTGCCCATGTGCCGGTGGTCAAGCGCCTGACCCGAATGCCGGTGTGCATCGACCCATCCCATTCGGTCGGCAGTCGGGACCGGGCACCCGACGGCATTCTCGATGTACTGCATGCCACGGCCCAGGGCATCATCGCCGGCGCTAACATGGTCTTGATCGACTTCCATCCGGCGCCGCCGACCGCTCTGGTGGATGGCCCGCAGGCGCTGCTACTGGACGAATTACCACGTTTCCTGGAAGATGTGCAGCTCTGCCATGAAACCTACCAGAAACGCCTAAGTCTCTATCAGGACTAGGTAAGCGAACCTCTGGTTCTTCTGAACAAGCAACAGGGATAGCAGGCTATCATGCTCATTTTCGGTCACCGGGGTGCCCGCGCCGAGGCTCCAGAAAACACAGTCGCAAGCTTTGTCCATGCCGCCGACCATGGAATCCGCCATTTCGAGTTGGACCTGCAATTGGCTGCGGACGGCGAAATTGTCGTGATTCATGACAAGACGCTCGACCGAACCACTGGTCAGGCCGGTAAAGTTGCCGAGTTTACCTCCGCGCAAATGGCCTCGCTGGATGCACGCCATAACACGCCGCCCTGGCCCGATCCCGTGCCTGTACCCAAGCTGACGGAAATCTTCGACGCCTGCCCGACCATCCAGAAGATTCAGCTTGAGGTTAAAAGCGACAAACGCGATCGCCTCAATGTGCTGTGCAATCGCTTGGTGGAATTGATTCAACAGCGCGGATTACTGGAGCGTGTGATTGTCACCTCGTCCAGCGTTTGGGTCGTGCAGCAAATTAAGCGTCTAAATGCCCGCATCCAGACGGGTTACGTGGCGGAGTATCGTTTTCCAGGTCCATTGGCCACCGCGCTCAAGCATCGCTGTGACTATCTCTGTATCAACTGGAAAATCTGTACGCCGGAGATCATTGCAGAGGCCCATAAGAATGGGCTGCATGTATCCGCCTGGACCGTCAACAGTCTGCCGGACATGCTCCGCTTACAGGAGCAAGGCATCGACAGCATCATCACGGATTACCCGACCAATACCCTGAAGTTCCTGCAGAAGCACCAGCCCCATTTGGCGCTGGCGCATATGCAGGACGGACAGCAGAAGCGCCTGTCCCAGGCGCCAGATGCTAAGCAGAATTAAGCCGAATGAAAAACCGGATTAAAAAATCCGGTTTAGTCCGTTCAATGCGGCAACCCGATAGGCTTCCGCCATCGTCGGATAGTTGAACGTGGTGTTGACGAAGTAATCCAGCGTGTTGGCGCCGTTGGACTGCCGCATAATCGCCTGCCCAATGTGCACGATCTCAGACGCCTGGTCACCAAAACAGTGGATTCCAAGAAGCTCCTTGGTTTCCCGGTGAAACAGGATCTTCAGCATGCCCACCGTTTCGCCAGTAATCTGGGCACGGGCCAGATCCTTGAAGAAGGCCTGCCCGACTTCGTAGGGAATCTTGGCTTCGGTCAGCTCTCGTTCTGTCTTGCCGACAGAACTGATCTCGGGAATGGTGTAAATACCCGTCGGAACATCGTCCACGTAGCGGAAGTATTCGTCCTTCAGGATGTCTGAAGACGCGGACCGCCCCTGGTCATAGGCCGCGCTCGCCAGGCTCGGCCAGCCGACTACGTCGCCCGCAGCGTAAATGTGCGGGATCTGCGTGCGGTAATGCTCGTCAACCTGCAGCTGACCACGGGCGTTTGGTTCCAGCCCCACATTCTCAAGGCCCAGATCCTCAGTATTACCCGACCGCCCGTTGCACCACAGAAACGCATCGGCGCGCAGGCGCTTGCCGGATTTCAGGGTAACGATTACGCCGTGGCTGTCTCCCTGCACGCTTTCGTATTCCTCACTGTGGCGAACCAGCACGCCGTTATCCCTTAAGTGATAACTGAGCGCGTCGGAAATTTCATCGTCGAGGAAGGAAAGCAGTCGATTGCCCGGATTGATCAGGTCAACCTTGGCGCCAAGGCCCACGAAAATGGACGCGTATTCGCACCCAATGACACCTGCCCCATAAATGATCATGGTGCGTGGCGTGTGACTCAGCTTGAGCACCGAATCGCTGTTATAGATCCGGCTGTGTGTGAAGTCGATATCGGCCGGCAGGTACGGACGTGATCCGGTCGCCACGACGACCTGTTTCGCCACCAGGACAATCCGGCCGGCAGCCTCAGACCCCCTCACTTCAATGTGGTGAGGATCAATGAAATAGGCGCGGCCCCGATACAGGTCCACCCGGTTACGGGCGTAGAACTGCGTGCGCAGCTTCACCTGCTTGGAGATCACCCGCTCCGCATTCTGCAATACCTGCGGAAAGGAAAACCAACGCGGCTCACCAATGGCGCGAAACATCGCATTGGTGTTGAACGTGATAATCTGCTTGACCGCGTGACGCAACGCCTTGGACGGAATCGTGCCCCAATGGATGCAATTGCCACCCACCTGAAACTTATCCTCGATCACTGCCACCCGGCGCCCGCGTTTGGCGGCGTTCATTGCCGCGCCTTCACCTGCCGGCCCGGCCCCAATAACCACGATGTCGTAATGGTGCTCTGCCATTAAACCCTACGCTCCTCAAACCGGATCATGATCTTGGTGCGGCATTCCCTTCAGGGCTGCTTGCCGCTGCGTCATAGGTGAGATTGTCCTGCTCTCGTCGGTCACCTGCCTTGGCGGACTCTTTGTCACATTTAGTTTGATCTCCGCCGCAGATCTCGCAAGCAGTTTCCATTCCCAGCGCACTCATGCCACCGCAAGAGCCGGCAATCGGCTTGCGTCCCATCAGCACGCCAATGGACATGGCTGCGACCACGATCAACATAAAGACCAAAACGACTAAAAAGGTTCCCATCTACTCCCCCTTCTGTAATGCGGGCGTCCGGGTGACGTACGCGGCGTCAATGGCGACTAATCAGCGCTGAAGATAGCGCTCGAACGCCGGTGAATGCAATGTTCGGAAAGTGCCATCCACTCTGTCGATAAAATACGCTGCAACGTTGTTTTTGACAGCGTATTCCATGGCTTGTTTCGTCCCCATCACCATGAACGCCGTCGCCAGGGCGTCGGCACGGGCACAGGACTGGTCGATAACGGACACCGACGCCAGAGTATGGTTAATCGTAAAACCGGTACGCGGATCAACCGTGTGGGAAAACCGCTTACCGTCCATTTCATAATAGTTCCGATATTCCCCGGAGGTTGCCATGGCGACGTTGGTAACCTTCAGGACCCGGTGGACCTGACGCTGACTCTCCTGCGGTGACTCAATCGCCAGGCGCCAGGTTTCGCCATCGGGCTTGGAGCCGTTGATGCGAATCTCACCACCGACCTCCACCAGAAAGTCGCCGATTTCCTGTCCCAGCAGATAGGATGCAACCTGATCCACCGCGTAGCCCTTGGCGATTGCCGACAAATCCACCTGCACCTGCGGCTTCTTCTTGCGAAGGGAAAATGGCTCCTGCCGCAGATCCAACAGGCGATATCCAACCGTTTGCTTGATCTTGCGGACGGTGGCGGCCGTGGGAATCTGATCAGGACGGCGCTCAGGCCCAAAACCCCAGAGGTTGACCAAAGGCCCGACCGTCATATCGAACGCGCCATTGGTGTTCTTGCTGATTTCGAGGCCGAGATCCAGGACCTCAAAGGTGGCGGGAGACAGGGTAAACCAGTCCTGTGACTGCAACCGGTTAAAGCGGGAAATTTCTGAATCAGGCTTGTAGGTCGACATCAGGGTGTCGACGTCCCGCAACGCCTGAAGTACGCCTTCCTGCAATTGCGGGAGAAGCGCCACGCGCTCGGGCCCCAGCACCACCTTTACGTGGTACTGGGTTCCCATGATCGGGCCTTCAATGGTGTAGACCTGACTGTCATCAGGCGCCGTGCAACCTGCCAACAGCGCGATGCCCAACAACAGCACCGCGATCCAAGCAGGCTTCACTCTAGAAGTTAGCGGGCGAATGCTTAGCCTCCAAAATCGTCAAGCATGATGTTCTCATCCTCGACGCCAAGATCCTTCAGCATCTTGATCACCGCCGCGTTCATCATGGGCGGTCCGCACATGTAGAACTCGCAGTCTTCCGGCGCCGGGTGATTCTTCAGGTACTGTTCGTACAGAACGTTGTGAATGAATCCGGTATATCCATCCCAGTTGTCTTCAGGCAGCGGGTCGGACAACGCAACGTGCCAGCGGAAGTTCTCGTTCTCGTCCTGCAGCTTGTCGTATTCATCCTGATAGAACATCTCCCGCTTACTACGGGCACCGTACCAGAACGACATCTTGCGAGAGGACTTTAGGCGCTTGAGCTGGTCGAAGATGTGGGAACGCATAGGCGCCATGCCGGCACCGCCACCCACGAAGACCATTTCCGCGTCGGTGTCCTTGGCGAAGAACTCGCCGAACGGACCGTAGACCGTAACCTTGTCGCCGGGCTTGAGTGAGAACACCCAGGACGACATCTTGCCGGGCGGCAGGTCCGTGTTGGGCGGCGGCGTCGCGATCCGGATATTGAACTTCAGAAGACCACGCTCTTCAGGGTAGTTCGCCATGGAGTATGCACGGATCGTGGTCTCGTTAACCACTGAGCGATAACGCCAGAGATCGAACTTATCCCAGTCGCCACGGAAGCGTTCTTCCACGGCGAAGTCCTTGAATGACACATCGTAGGGCGGGCATTCGAGCTGAACATATCCACCCGCGCGGAAGTTCACGTTCTCCCCTTCCGGCAACTTCAACACCAGCTCTTTAATGAAGGTGGCAACGTTGTTGTTGGAAACAACCTCGCACTCACACTTCTTCACGCCGAAGATCTCTTCGGGTACTTCGATCTTCATGTTCTGCTTCACCGCCACCTGGCAGGAAAGGCGCCAGCCTTCCTTCTCCTCGCGGTTGGTGAAGTGCGCCTTTTCAGTGGGAAGCATGGAGCCGCCACCTTCAAGCACCTTACATTTACACTGTGCGCAGCTACCGCCGCCACCACAGGCAGAGGACAGGAAAAGCCCCTCGGATGCCAAGGTCTGCAGCAACTTGCCGCCCGCCGGCGTCTTGATCGTATGATCGGCCTCGCCATTCACTTCAATGGTGACATCACCGGTGCTCACCAGCCGCGCCCGCGCTGCCAGAATCATGGCAACCAGGGACAGCACGATGACGGTGAACATCACCACGCCTAAAATAATTTCTGTATTCATGTTCTAGACCTTCTTCGTTTAGCCCTTGACCTACAGGGTGATTCCCGAGAACGACATGAAGCCGAGGGACATCAGGCCGACCGTGAGGAAGGTAATGCCAAGGCCGCGAAGACCTTCCGGCACATCCGAATATTTGAGTTTTTCCCGGATACCCGCCAGTGCCACGATTGCCAGAGCCCAGCCAAGGCCGGCGCCAAATCCATAGACGACACTTTCGCCGAAGGTGTAATCACGCTCGACCATGAACAGTGCCGCACCCATGATCGCGCAGTTCACCGTGATCAGGGGGAGGAAAACGCCGAGGGCGTTATAAAGCGCCGGGAAGAACTTATCCAACACCATCTCCATGATCTGGACGATGGCCGCGATTACGCCAATGTAGGAAAGCAATCCCAGGAAGCTCAGGTCCACATCGGGAAACCCGGCCCAGGCCAGTGCCCCTTCGCGCAGGATATGGTTGTACAGCAGGTTGTTGACCGGCGTGGTAATGGTCAGCACCAGCACAACGGCAATGCTAAGACCAATCGCGGCTTCCATTTTCTTGGAGAGCGCGATGAAGGTACACATACCCAGGAAGAAGGCCAGCGCCATGTTCTCCACGAACACGGCCTTAACCAACAGACTAATATAATGCTCGACCATGTTAGAACGCCTCCTTCACCTTGTGGGCGGCCATTTTGTAATCTGGCGCCTCAACCTGGCTTCGTTTCCAGCTACGCAGGCCCCAAATCATCAGGCCAATAATGAAAAATGCGCTCGGCGGCAGCAGCAGGAGCCCGTTCGGCGCGTACCAGCCGCCATCCTTGATGGGCGTCAGAATCTGGTAGCCGAGCAAGCTGCCGGCACCAAACAACTCGCGGATCGTGCCGACAAAGATCAAGACCGTGGCATAGCCCGCGCCATTGCCGATTCCGTCGAGGAAACTCATGCCGGGGCTGTTCGCCATGGCGAAGGCTTCCGCGCGGCCCATCACGATACAGTTCGTGATGATCAGCCCCACGAATACCGACAACTGCTTGCTGGTTTCGTAGGCATACGCCTTGAGAACCTGGTCTACCACGATTACCAGTGAGGCAATGATGGTCATCTGGACAATGATTCGGATGCTGTTCGGGATCTGAGACCGGATCACCGAAATCGCCATGCTCGAAAATGCGGTTACCAGCGAGACCGCAACCCCCATCACGATGGAGAGCTGAAGGCTGGTCGTCACCGCCAGTGCCGAGCAAATACCAAGAATCTGCAGGGCAATGGGGTTATTGCTGAAAATCGGTTCAAGCAGAACCTTTTTTGCGCTCACGTCAGACATTGTTGGCCTCCCCGGAACGGACCTTCTCGAGATACTGTTGGAATCCCTGCTGGCCAAGCCAGAAATGGAGCAGATTGGTGATGCCGCGGCTGGTCAGGGTTGCGCCAGCCAGCGCATCAACGCCATACACCGCGTTCGCGCTATCGGCCCGTACACCGCCTTTCACCAGCTCAATCTGAGGTTCTGCACCCTGCTCCAGATCATAGATCTTTTTGCCAGGCCATTGTGCCTTCCACGCAGGATTGTCGACCTCACCACCGAGACCTGGCGTTTCCGCGTGCTGGTAGAAGGTTAAACCAACAACCGTGTTGGCATCGCCTTCCAGGGCCAGAAAGCCATAGAGAGTCGACCAGAGTCCGTACCCGCGTACCGGCACGATCACCCGTTCAACGCGACCCTCTTGTTCCAGCAGATACACTTTCGCATAACGCTCGGCCCGCTTGATGCCAGCAATATCCTCAGCACCGTTCAATCCTACGGAGTAGGCAGGATCCTTGGCGGCCTTGAACTGGTCAAAGGCCTCGACACTGGCTGCGCCGACTTCGCTGGGTTCGACATAGTTACCGGTTTCCAGATCGACGATCCGTGCAGTCACCTGCTTGAACTTTTCCTCGATCTCGGGACCCGACACCGGTCCCTGAACCAAGTTAGCCGCACGCAGGATGTTTTCCTTCATGTTTAGCGTACTGTTGCGCACCTGCGTTGGCTTCAGCAGAACCGCTGCCGCCGACACGACCACGGAGCAGACGATACAGAGTGCCAGCGCGACAATGATCGTTTTGGAGATTGAATCGTTACGAGCACTAGACACGGGCCAGTCTCCTCTTAATGTTGGCCTGCACCACCAGGTAATCAATGAAGGGTGCAAACAGGTTGGCAAACAGGATTGCCAGCATGACGCCCTCTGGGTAGGCCGGGTTGACCACGCGCACCAGTACCACCATGACACCGATCAGCGCACCGAAGAACCACTTCCCGGTATCCGTCATGGACGCAGACACGGGATCGGTCGCCATGAAGATCATGCCGAATGCGAAGCCACCGAGCACGAAGTGCCACTGAGGCGTCATCTGGAACATGGGGTTGGTCTCGGAGCCGATGGCATTGAACATTAACGCCGTCGCAATCATGCCGATCATCACCCCTGCCACGATTCGCCAGGATGCAATGCGGGTAATCAACAGCACTGCGCCACCGATCAAAATCGCCAGCGTGGAGGTTTCGCCCACGGAGCCTTGCTGGAAACCGAAGAACGCCTGCAACCAGGTAAGCTGCTGTTGAACTGCCGCCATGCCGTCCTGGGCGGCAACGCTCAAGGCCGTGGCACCGCTAAAGCCATCCACAGCCGTCCAGACCGTATCACCGGAAATTTCCGCCGGATAGGCAAAGAACAAGAATGCGCGACCGGTAAGTGCCGGGTTCAGGAAGTTCTTGCCGGTACCGCCAAAGACCTCTTTACCGATTACAACGCCGAACGTAATGCCCAGCGCTACCTGCCAAAGAGGAATCGTCGGCGGCAGGATCAGAGCAAACAGGATGGACGTAACGAAGAAGCCTTCGTTGACTTCGTGCTTACGCACCGTAGCAAACAGAACTTCCCAAAAGCCCCCGACCACAAAGGTCACGGCATAGATGGGTACAAAATAGGCCGCGCCGTAGATCAAGTTATCCCAGATACTGGCCGGATTATTTCCCGCCAGCGCCATGATAATGGCATGCCGCCAGTCATCTCCGGTCATGACCAGGCCATTCGCGGCCAGGTAGGAGTTCGCCTGCAGGCCCACGTTGTACATACCAAAGAACATCGCGGGGAAGGCGCAGAGCCATACGGTAATCATGATCCGCTTGAGGTCAATGCCGTCGCGTACATGAGCCGTGGTGGAGGTTACCTTGCCAGGCGTGTAGAAGATGGTGTCCACGGCCTCGTAGAGCGCGTACCACTTCTCGTATTTACCACCCTTTTCGAAGTGGTGTTCGATACTGTCGAGAAACTTTCTCATCCGATTAACCCTCCTGCTCGATTCGGGTCAGATTGCTGCGAAGAATGGGACCGTACTCGTACTTTCCAGGACATACGAAGGTACAGAGCGCGAGATCCTCTTCATCCAACTCCAGGCAACCGAGTTTTTGCGCGGTTTCGGTATCACCCACGATCAGGGATCGCAGCAGTTGGGTCGGCAACACGTCCAGTGGCATGACGCCTTCGTAGGTACCGATCGGAACCATCGCCCGCTCGCTGCCATTGGTCGTGGTGGTGAACTTGAAGAGTTTCTTCGGTGTCAGCTTGGACAGATAAACGTTCAGCACCGAGAACATGTTCGGGCCGGGCGACAGCCAGCCGAGGAAATCCCGCTGGGTGCCTTCAAGCAGAACGCTAACCTGGTTGGCGTAACGCCCCAGGAATGACACAGGGCCACGAGTGGAACGGCCACCGAATACGGAACCGGAAATGATCCGGTTGACGCCGTCCTGGAGTTCGCCGGCACAGAGTTCTTCCAGATTTGCACCGAGACGGGTACGGATCAGGCGTGGTTTCTTCACCTGCGGTCCGGCCAGCGCGACGACGCGGGTTACATCCAGTCGGCCTGTGCGGAACAGGCGCGCGACCGCAATCACATCCTGATAGCCGATCGACCAGACGGTCTTGGTGGCGCTTACTGGATCGAGGTGATGAATGTGTGTACCTGCCAGACCCGCGGGATGCGGGCCGGAGAATTCTTCGCGCTGGGTCTTGCCAGCAGACGGGAGATCGAGAGCGACACCGGGCGCAGTACAGACAAATACCTTGCCTGGGGTCAGATGGCCGAGAAGTTCAACACCAAGTTTGAAATCAGCGGCGGCTTCGCGAATGATCACTGCCGGATCGGCCGTCAACGGGTTGGTGTCGATGGCTGTGACAAAGATGGAGTGTGGCTCGCTATCAACGGCGGGCACCCGGCTGAACGGGCGGGTGCGAAACGCAGTCCAGAGACCGGACGCCACCAGGTTATCAACCACCTGCTGGCGGCTTAGTTGGGAAAACTGCGCCTCTGGATAGCTGGCGAAGGTCTCATACTCGTCGCCCTCCACATCGATCACGACCGACTGGAAAACACGACGCTCACCCCGGTTGATCGCCGAGACAACACCGCTGGCTGGCGCGGTATAACGCACCCCTTCGGTCTTCTTGTCGGTGAACAGCAGTTGCCCGCATTTCACACGATCACCAACCTGTACTTCCATGGTGGGTTTCATGCCCACATAGTCAAAACCGATGAGCGCAACCTGCTTCACCGGTTTGCCATTTTCGATGGTTTGTACAGGCGCGCCGCTAATCGGGAGGTTCAGGCCCCTCTTGATCTTGATCATTAGCCCCGCCTACTTTCTTAGAATTGAACTTCAGGCCGCCATCG
>JAEZAA010000270.1 GCA_023430625.1 Pseudomonadota bacterium | reverse complement strand
TTCCGGAATATTTTGTCTATCCGATAAAATTTTGGGCAAGCCATGACACAGAAACCCTCGAAGATTGTATATACCAAAACCGACGAAGCACCCATGCTGGCAACCTACTCACTGTTGCCGATCGTCAACTGTTTTACGTCTGCGGCCGGCATTGAGGTCGAGACGAGGGATATTTCCCTGGCAGCCCGGATCCTGGCCAGTTTCCCGGAGAAACTCAGAGAAGACCAGCGGGTTCCGGATGCCTTAAAGGAGCTGGGGGAGCTAACCAAACAGCCCGACGCCAACATCATCAAGCTCCCCAACATCAGTGCCTCCATTCCCCAGCTCAAAGCCGCCATCACCGAACTCCAGTCCCAGGGATACGACATTCCCAATTATCCGGACTCAGCCAGCACCCCTGAAGAACAAGACATCAAAGACCGGTACTCCAAGGTCCTCGGCAGCGCGGTCAACCCGGTGCTCCGCGAAGGCAACTCGGACCGCCGCGCACCTGCGGCGGTCAAGCAATATGCCCGCAACCATCCGCACTCCATGGGCAAGTGGAGCCAGTCCTCCCGGACCCACGTCGCCCACATGCGCAGCGGCGACTTCTATCACAGTGACATTTCCACCATCATCGAAAACGACGGCAGCCTGCGTATCGAGCTGGTGAAGAAAGACGGCAGCGTACAGGTCCTCAAGCAGAAGGTCGCCGTTGAGAAAGGCGAAGTCTTCGATGCCATGTACATGAGCGTGAAGGCGCTACGCAAGTTTCTGGAAGAAGAGATGGACGGGGCCCGCCGTGCCCGTATGCTGATGTCCCTGCACATGAAGGCCACAATGATGAAGGTGTCCGATCCGGTCATCTTCGGCCACGCGGTGACGGTTTATTTCAAGGACGCCTTCGAGAAGCACGAAGAGACCTTCCAGAAGATTGGCGTCAACCCCAACGACGGCCTCAGCGACGTCTACAAGAAAATCGAAAGCCTGCCATTCAGTATCCGCTCGGAAATCGAAGAGGACCTGCGGGCCTGCTATGAGAAGCGCCCGGAAATGGCCATGGTGGATTCCGACCGGGGCATCACCAACTTGCACATTCCCAGCGATGTGATCGTGGATGCGTCCATGCCGGCTATGATCCGTGCCGGCGGCAAGATGTGGGGCACCGACGGCAAGCTGAAGGACACCAAGGCCATCATCCCCGATAGCAGCTACGCCACCATCTATCAGGAAATCATCAATTTCTGCAAACACCATGACGCCTTCGATCCGTCCACCATGGGCACGGTGCAGAACGTCGGCCTGATGGCGCGCAAGGCCGAGGAATATGGCTCCCATGACAAGACCTTCATCCTGCCGGAAGATGGCACGGTGCGGGTTGTGGACGAAGCCGGCAAGGTCCTGCTGCAACACGAGAACCTGGAGAAGGGCGACATCTGGCGCGCCTGCCAGACCAAGGACGACGCCATCCGCGACTGGGTCAAGCTGGCCGTCAACCGGGCCCGTGCCACCGGCCTGCCCGCGGTGTTCTGGCTCGATTTCGAACGTGGCCATGACGCACGGATGATCGAAAAGGTCCGGCAGTATCTGGAAGAACACGATACCGAAGGGCTGGATATCAAGATCCGCACCCCTGACTCCGCCATGCGCTACACCCTGGAGCGCCTGCGTCGTGGGCAGGACACCATCGCGGTCACCGGCAACGTACTGCGTGACTATCTGACGGATCTGTTCCCCATCCTGGAGCTGGGTACCAGCGCCAAGATGCTGTCCATCGTGCCCTTGATGGCCGGTGGCGGCCTGTTTGAAACTGGAGCCGGTGGTTCCGCGCCCAAGCACGTGCAGCAGTTCCTGGAAGAGAACCACCTGCGTTGGGACTCCCTGGGCGAGTTCCTGGCCCTGGCGGTGTCGCTGGAGGATGTGGCGGAGAAGCAGAACAATCCTAAGGCGGCCGTTCTCGCCAAGACGCTGGATCAGGCGACCGGTCAGTTGCTGGAAAATGGGAAATCACCCTCGCGCCGGGCAGGTGAGTTGAGCAACCGGGGCAGCCACTTCTACCTCGCCATGTATTGGGCGCAGGCACTGGCGGCGCAAACCGAGGATCAGGAACTGCAGGCCCAGTTCAAGCCGCTGGCGGAAGCGCTCACGGCCAACCAGGACAAGATTCTGGAAGACCTGACTGCCGCACAATGCCAGCCGATCGATATTGGTGGTTACTACCATCCAGACGTTGCCAAGGTGAGTGCGGCCATGCGGCCGAGCGCGACCTTGAATCGTCTGCTGGAAACCATGGGGCAGGCGACGGCCTAGCGTCATCCAGGCGTTTTGAATGGCTCACAAGGGTCCAGACAGGTTCTGGACCCTTGCGGTTTTTCAGATGCGCCGGTTCAGGTATCATGACGCCTCTTGGCACGGGCCTGCTATTCCTCCGTGGCCGACCATCGAGAGTGACAGTGCGGCAACCGCCTGATGCAAGGCACCGAGAACGTTCCTTTCAATCCGTGACAAACATATTTGGCAGCTAACCTCAGGAGTGCATCATGGCGCGAGGCATTAACAAGGTCATCTTGATCGGTAACCTCGGGGCAGACCCCGAAACCCGCTATACCCCGTCCGGCAATGCCGTGACCAATCTTAACGTCGCCACCGACGAGTCCTACAAGGATCGTCAGACCGGGCAAATGGTGCCCCGCACCGAATGGCACCGTGTCGTGTTGTTCGGCAAGCTGGCGGAAGTCGCCGGCCAGTACCTGCGCAAGGGCTCCAAGGTTTACCTGGAAGGCCGCCTGCAAACCCGTAAGTGGCAGGACCAGCAAGGCCAGGATCGCTACACCACCGAAATCGTGGTGGACATCAACGGCACCATGCAGATGCTCGACAGCCGTCCTGGTGGCGGTGGTGCGGATTTCGACCAGTCAGCCGAGCGCGAAGCCGGCCCCAGCGGTCGCAGTGCGCCATCCGCCCCCCAAGGTGGCGGACGTTCCGGAGGGTACGCGCCCAAGCCGCAGCAGGCACCGCAGCCCATGCCGCCCATGGATGATGCGTTCGACGACGACATCCCGTTCTGAAGGATACGTTTTTACGATAAAAAGGGCGCTTTCAGCGCCCTTTTTATCGTCTGGCGATAGGCACATTCCACCGGTCGTTCAGGTGATCAGCGAAGCAGGATTTCCAAAATTTCACATTGTCAAAATCTCCTTATTTCAAGAGGTTGCCTCGCCTGATGGGTGGTGCCTGGGAAGGAAGGGGTATTTCGCGTCGAGAATTTGGCAAACAAAAAATTACTGGTCTACGCTGATGTGAGCACAGAAGCTGTCGCGCGCGGTATTTGAACCTGTTTTTCACCCTGCCTTACTCCCTCTCTGTGCCAGTGGCGCATTTGCTGGCGCCGTGAATTATCCAAGGGTTTACCAACGGATTGGTGCCCAATTCCCGCTCATGAACTGCTGTTCTGGGGGAGGCCAATCTGATCAACTGGTTTCGACGTAAACAAAAAAGCGCCGGCTTTGTGGGCATCGAAGTTCGCCCCAATGGCATCGCACTCGCCAAGGCAACCGCCGCTGGCGGTCATATTGAATCCCATGGGTTTGCCGAATGCACCGCCGCCAAGCGGCTGGAGACCTTGCGCCTGTTGGTTGAGGCCCATGGCTGCGAAGGCGCTGCCTGCAATCTCGTGCTGATGCCTGATCAGTACCAGCTGTATCAGGTGGAGCGTCCGGCGGTGGAGCAGGCAGAACTGGCCGAGGCCATTCGCTGGCGGATTAAAGACCTGATCGACGGTTCCATCAGCGATGTGGTGCTCGACGTCTTCGAGTTTCCCGCCGATGCCAGCCGTAATCGTGGTGCCATGCTGAACGTGGCGGTCGCCCGCAAGTCCATGATCAAAGAATTTATCCAGTTGGTCGGCGATGCCGGCCTGCACCTGTCGAGCATCGACATCTCCGAGCTTGCCCTGCGCAACTTGCTGCGCCACAGCGACAACCCGGCTGCCGGCCGCGTCATCCTGCTGTTGCGGCGAGGGCAGGGGTTGCTCACCATCATCCGCGACGGCAATCTGTATTTGTCCCGGCGCCTGGATTTCGATCTCTCCGCCATGGCGGACGGCGGACGGGTGGAAAGCGGTGGCGAGCAGTTGGCGCTGGAGGTGCAGCGCTCGCTCGACTATTACGAAAGCCAGCTCAAGCAAGGGCCAGTGACCCAGGTTCTGGTGGCGGCACGGGAGCATGTGGAGCCCGTGTTGCAGCAATTGAATCGCAATCTGGGTGCCTCCGTTGCGGTCATGCCCTATGCCAGTTTTGTGGCGGATGAGGTCTCCGATCCAGGTCAGCTGGTCGCCTGCCTCGCCGCGGCGGGCGGTGCACTGCGCGAGGAGCGGGGCTGATGCAGCAGATCAACCTTTATGTGCAGGAGCTCCGTCCCCAGCGCCAGGTGCTGCCGGCACGCCAGGTCCTGTTGATTTTGGCGGCAGTCCTGGTGCTGGCGCTGCTGGTCCAGGCGGTTGCCTTCTGGCAGGTCTCCCAAGCCAAAGCGGCGCAACAGGCCGCCGATCGACACCTGGCGGCGGTGCAGCAGGACTATCAACGCCTGGAGCAGGCGTTGGCCGAACGTGTGGTCGATAACCGGCTGCGCCTCACCGGCCAACAACTGAACCAGCAACTCGAGGGTACCCGCGCCTTGGTGCGCGCACTCCAGCCCGATCTGAATCAGCGGGCGGCCTTGTCGCCGGTACTGGAAGCACTGGCTCGCCAGCACGAAACAGGGCTTTGGCTGAGCCAGATTCTACTGGCGCCGGATGAGGGGCTGCTGGCCCTGCGCGGAAACCTGATGCGTCCAGACCTGCTGCCGGTTTACCTGCGCCGGCTGCAGACCGAACCCGCGTTCGACAGGCTGCAGTTCAACGTCATGCGCCTGCAGGAGCAGAGTGAGCGGCCGGCGGCTGCCGAGACCGAGGGGCTGCAATTCTATGTCAGCACCCAGGAACAGGCGGAGGCGAAGCGATGAACGCTCTGACGAATACCATCGCCCAACTGGAAGCCCGCCTCAACGCCTTGAGCCTGCGCGAGCGGGGCATTGTGACCGTTGCGCTGGCGACCCTGGTTCTGTTTGCGGTCATGCAAGTGGGTGTCTTGCCCCAGTGGCAGGCCAAAAAAGCCCACCAACAGCAAACGGCGCAGCTGGCTGAACAAGCGGCCCAGCTCCAGGTGCAGCTGCCGGCGCTGGAGCAGCGCCTGAGCGACGATCCCAACCAGCTGCTGCGTCAACAGAATGAAGAATTGACCCGGCAACTGGAGCAGGAGAGCGATGTCCTGCAGCGGCGGATGGACGGCCTGGTGAAACCCCAGCACATGGCTGATCTGCTGGAACAGTTGCTGGTCCAGAGCCCCGGCCTGAGTGTGGTCGGGCTCGATAAGCTGCCGACGCGTACCCTGGTGGTGCGGGACGGCAAGCTGGAGCCGCTGGATGCATCCGCCAAGGTTGAGCTGGAGCCGGGTGCACGCCTGATCTACCGTCACGGCCTGCAGCTGACCCTGCAAGGGGGATATCTGGACACGCTGGCCTACATCAAACGGCTGGAAGCATTGGAGCAGACACTGTTGCTTAAGCGACTGGATTTCGAAGTTATGCGCTATCCGGTGTCGCGG
Organism: Pseudomonadota bacterium; assembly: GCA_023430625.1. Taxonomy (GTDB): domain Bacteria; phylum Pseudomonadota; class Gammaproteobacteria; order Pseudomonadales; family Oleiphilaceae; genus JAEZAA01. The sequence continues at coordinate 30,634 of JAEZAA010000270.1, read as the reverse complement.
GCGATCCTCGAAGTGGAAACCTTGAGTTTGGTCCCAGGTTGGCTGGGAGGGGTGAAATGAATCGGTTGACGTGGGCGCTGACCCTAAATCTGGTATTGAGTGCGCTGGCTGGCCCGGTTGTAGCCGAGGGGCTGGTCGATCCCACCCGGCCCAACAGCTGGGCCCAGGTGCTGGCACCGGGCGCAGTGGTGCAGGAGGCGCCGACCTTTGCCCTGGAGTCCGTTATTTTTTCGCCGTCGCGCCGTGTGGCGGTGATCAACGGCCGAACCCTGGCCGAGGGGGAGTCTCTCGGCACACTCACTTTATTAAAGGTTGATCGGCGTCAGGTGACCGTGCGTATCGATGGGCAGCGCCAGGTTCTGTTACTTAAACCGATCTCCGACGTAAGACGCTGATCATGGAGTCATGCATGTTGTCACCCAAGTTCATAAGCATCCTGGCTCTGGCGTTTGGTGTGGCCGGTTGTGCCAACAACCCGCTGATGCAGACCGGCCCAGCCCATTCCACCGACGCGGTGCAAGCCATTCAGCAGGAGCTGAAAGTGGCCACCGAGGTGGCTCCGGCCCAGGCGGCGGTACCGCCGGCGGTGGCGCAGGCCTTGTTGCCGCCGCTGGATGCCGCACCCGCCGTGGACGATGGCGAGCGCTTTAATCTGTCAGTGGATGACTTGCCGGCCCGTGAGTTCTTCATGAGTCTGGTCAAGGGCACGCCCTATAACATGGTGGTGCACCCGGACGTCGTCGGCAGCATTTCGCTGGATCTCAAGAACGTCACCATTGACGAGGTCATGCGCATCACCCGCCAGAACTATGGCTACGATTACCGCTACCAGAACGGCTTCTACCATGTGTTGCCGGCTGGCCTGCGCACGGAAATCTTTGCCATCAACTACATTGCCATGCAGCGCGCGGGCACGTCCGAGGTGCAGGTCAGCTCGGGACAGGTCTCCACGGCGCCATCCGGCGAGACGGGATCGTCCAATGCCCGGAACGCTACCCAGGGCGCGGTGGGCACCCGCATTACCACCAGTACCGAATCCGACTTCTGGCAGCAGTTGCAGACCACCCTGGCGATGATCATCGGTGAGGGCGAGGGCCGCTCCGTGGTGGCCACCCCGAATGCCAGCATCGTGGTGGTGCGGGCACTGCCGGGCGAACTGCAGGCGGCGGAGGATTACCTGAAACGGGCCCAGCTGATTCTGCAGCGCCAGGTGGTGCTGGAAGCCAAGATCCTCGAGGTGATCCTCGACAAGGGCTACGAGCAGGGCATCCGCTGGTCCGACTATAAGGAGTTCTCGGGTAGTGTCGATGCTGACGGCAATGCACGACGGGCCATGACCAACGCGGTCAATTCCACGCCACTGGTCAATCAGGAGCTGGGTGGTGTCTTCAGCGCCGCGCTGCGCCTCAACGATTTCAGTGCCTTTATAGAACTGCTGGGAACCCAGGGCACGGTGCAGGTGCTGTCGAGCCCGCGCATCGCCACCATCAATAACCAGAAGGCGGTGATCAAGGTCGGTACCGACGAGTTCTTCGTCACCGACATTGAAGTGGACGAACAGAACGCGGGCATCGCCAGCGGCCAGAGCACCAACACCTCGGTGACCCTGACGCCGTTCTTCTCCGGCATCGCCCTGGACGTGACGCCGCAGATCAGCGAGCACGACGAGATCATCCTCCACGTGCACCCATCGGTGACCGAAGTGCGGGACCTGACCAAGATCGTCAGCCTGGGTGACCGTGACCTGACCCTGCCGCTGGCGCAAAGCACGATCCGGGAGACCGACAGCATCATCTCTGCCCGTAATGGCCAGATCGTGGTGATCGGCGGCCTGATCCAGAACCAGAGCAAGGACCAGAACGCGGAAGTGCCGTTCTTCAGCAAGATTCCGCTGCTTGGCGAGGCTTTCAAGCAGAAGCGCCAGACTTCCACCAAGAGCGAGCTGGTGATCCTGCTGCGTCCGGTGATCGTCGATCCGCGCAGCATGCGCCAGGATCTGCAGGGCACCCAGCGCCGCTTCGACGATCTGGGGCGCCTGCTGTCGACACCTGCGTCCGACGCCCGCTAACGAGTACCGGTCACGATGTACGAGAGTCATTTCGGATTGCGCGAGCTGCCGTTCACCCTGACGCCCAACACGCGCTTCTATCTCAATGCGGGAACCCATCAGCAGGCCTTGCAGGTGTTGCTGGTGGCCCTGAAGAATCTGGAAGGCTTCATCAAGATCGTCGGCGAAGTGGGCACCGGCAAGACCCTGCTGTGCCGCAAGCTGCTGAACTCGCTGAACGCACCTTATGTGACGGCCTACATTCCCAATCCGCAGCTGCCGCCGGCCGATCTGTACCGGGCGGTGGCCGAGGAACTGAAGCTGGTGCTGGCGTCGGACGCCGGCACCCATCAGATCCTCAAGCAGATCAATCAGAACCTGATCGAGCATGCCCGGGAAGGGCGCCAAGTGGTGCTGGTGATCGACGAGGCACAGGTGATGCCCGAGGCCAGCATCGAGGCGTTGCGGCTGCTCACCAATCTGGAGACCGAATCGCGCAAGCTGCTGCAGATCGTCTTGTTCGGGCAGCCGGAACTGGATCAGTTGCTGGCTAGGGACACCCTGCGCCAGTTGCGCCAGCGCATTACCTTTCAGGAATACCTGAAGCCCCTGGATCGTCAGGCGGTGGGCCATTACCTGCAGCACCGGCTTGCCATGGCGGGTTACAACGGCGGCCAGCTGTTCCAGCCCCGTGCCGTCAAATTGCTGCACCAGGCCAGTGGCGGCATTCCCCGGCTGGTGAACGTGCTGGCCCACAAAAGCCTGATTGCGGCCTACGGTTCCGGCGATCGGGAAATCCGTCCCGGCCACGTCAAGCGCGCCGCGGCCGATACCGAGAGCGTGCGACCCTTGGGCTGGAGCTGGCTCAGTTGGGGAGGTCGGGCATGAGTCTGCTCAATGATGCCCTGCGGGATCTGGAGCAACGGCAGGCACCAGCGGAGGTGCTGGATCTGCCCCTGATGATGCAACCGGCGCCCCGTCGCCCATGGCAGCGAAGCTGGTTGCCCGGCGTCTTGGTGGTGGCCAGCGTTGCGGCACTGGGAACCGGTTATTGGGCCTGGGTGGCGACGTCTGTCGATCAACCGACTGAGGTGACCGTGGATGCCGGCCAGCGCCAGCTGGTCGAAGCAGAGACGATGAATCTGGTGGCCACCGAACCTGCGCTAAGCCCTCTGGTGGAGCCTGAGCTCCCAGCGGCGGCCGTCGTGCAGGTGGAGCCAGCGCCGGTAGAGTCTGTGCCGGTAGAGCAAATGCCGGCGGAGCCAATGGCGGCGGTAGAACCCGCACCGGTTGTTGCAGCAGAGCCAGTGCAGGTGGCAGAAGTTATTCAGCCGGTAGAAGCAATGCAGCCGGCAGAAGCGATGCGGGTAGCGGACGAGGTTTCGCAGACTGCTGAACCCGCTCAACCAGAGACGTCCGTCGAAATCGTCAATGAGCCTGTCGCGGTGGCGGAGGTGGCACTGCCATCGCCTCGAACCACGACGATCCGGACGTTGACGCCTGAACAGGAAGACCGCCAGACCGCGTTGGCGGCCGAGCGGCTGTTACGCAACGGCCGTACCCGGGACGCCGAGGATCTGCTGAGCCAGTACCTGGCCGAGCGTCCGGGCGCTGTCATCACCCAAACTGCTTACGCTCAGCTGTTGATTCGTTCCGGGCGCACCGCCCAGGCCGCACAGGTGCTTGAGTCGGTGGATGGGCAGGCCCCCGCGGAGCTGAAACAACTCAAAGCCCGCCTGCTGCATGGCCAGGGGCAGGCTCAGGCCGCGCTCAGCCTGCTGCGGCAGAATCCGCCGGCGCTGAGTGAGCAGCCGGATTACCACGCCTTTCTGGCGGCACTCCAGTCCGAGCAGGGTCAATTTGCCGAAGCCGCCGCGATCTATGCGGGGCTGGTGGGCGTGAGCCCGCGTCGCGCGGACTGGTGGGCGGGTCTGGGGATTGCCCTGGACGGGGAAGGGCAGCCGGATGGTGCCCGCCGTGCTTACGATCAGGCCCTGCGGCTGGGGGGATTGCACCCCGAGCTGCAGGCTTATGTGACGACGCGCCGGCACTCGCTGTAAACGAATGACGCTGTAAACGAATAACACTGAATCGAATCCAGGTTCTCATCGAATAAGACAGTCGGAACGCTATGTTAGAACCGCGCAAGAAAATACGAATTGGCGACCTGCTGGTGCAGAACGGGGTCATCTCCGAGCCACAGCTCATGACCGCCCTGGCCGAGCAGAAGAAAAGCGGCCGCCAGCTGGGTAAGACCCTGGTGGATCTGGGCTATGTGGATGAAGAGCACTTCCTGAGCTTCCTCTCGCAGCAGATGGGTCTGCCGCTGGTCAAGCTGCGCAACTACCAGTTCAACAACGAACTGGCGCGCCGCCTGCCGGAAACGCTGGCGCGGCGCTTCCGCGCCATCATCCTGTCCGAGACCAACGGCGAGCTGCTGGTGGGCATGGCCGATCCCATGGACCTGCTGGCTTACGACGAACTGGTGCGGGTCCTGAAGCAGCCGGTGCAGCAGGCGGTGGTGCGGGAGTCCGAGCTGCTGACCACGCTCGACCTGATCTACCGCCGCACCGACGAGATTGCGAGTCTGGCCGAAGAGCTGGAAGACGAGTTGGGCGAGGGCGGTTTCGACCTGGCCGAGCTCACTGCCACCGGTGACGCCAATGAAACGCCTGTCGTTAAGTTGCTGCAGTCCATTTTCGAGGATGCCGTGCAGGCGCGGGCCTCGGACATTCACATCGAGCCCGACGAGAGCGTGGTGCGGATCCGGCAGCGGGTCGACGGCGTGCTGCAGGAACAGGTGATGAAGGAGAAGCGCATCAACGCGGCGCTGGTGCTGCGCCTCAAGTTGATGTCTGGTCTTAACATTTCCGAAAAGCGCCTGCCCCAGGACGGCCGCTTCAATATCCGGGTCAAAGGCAAATCCATCGACGTGCGTCTGTCCACCATGCCGGTGCAGTATGGCGAGTCGGTGGTGATGCGTCTGCTCGACCAGAGCAGCGGCATACTCAACCTGGACGCCACCGGCATGCCCGAGCGGGTGCTGCGGCGTTTTCGTACCCTGATCAGCCGGCCCCACGGCATGATCCTGGTGACCGGTCCGACCGGTAGCGGTAAGACCACCACGCTCTATGGCGCGCTGGCGGAACTCAACAAGCCCCAGACCAAGATCATCACCGCCGAGGACCCGGTGGAGTACCGCCTACCGCGGATTACCCAGGTGCAGGTCAACCCCAAGATCGACCTGCAATTTGCCACCGTGCTGCGCGCGGCGTTGCGGCAAGACCCGGACGTGATTCTGGTGGGCGAGATGCGCGACCAGGAAACCGTCGAGATCGGCCTGCGCGCCGCCATGACCGGTCACTTGGTGCTTTCCACCCTGCACACCAACGACGCCATCAGCAGTTCGCTGCGTCTGATCGACATGGGCGCCGAGGCCTTTCTGGTGGCCAGCGCGCTGCATGGGGTGCTGGCTCAGCGTCTGATCCGCAAGGTCTGCGACAACTGCAAGGCGCCTTACCAGCCCGGCGCCCGTGAGCAGATCTGGCTGCGCAATCTGGTGCGCAGCGACGCACCCGTGCCAGACCAGTTCGTCAAGGGCAGTGGCTGCTATCAATGCAGTAACACCGGCTACAAGGGGCGCTTGGGCGTCTACGAGTTGCTGGAGATGAACGACGAGCTGCTGGACGCCCTGCGCCGCAACGACCCCTCGCGGTTTGAACAGGTGGCCAAGGCCGATCCTCATTATCGTCCGCTGGCGCTGTGCGCCCTGGACTACGCCAAGCAAGGCGTCACCACACTGGATGAGGTGTTCCGTCTCTCGGCCACCCTCGAGGAGTCCCAGGGTGATTAACGGGCAGGGACCTCAGATGCCGGAGCGGGCGCACTAGCATGGCTCAGTTCAGCTATAAAGGGCGGGACGCTGGCGGCGCCTTGGTGCAGGGCACGCTGGAGGGCGCAAGCAGTGAAGCGGTGGCGAGCGATTTGATCCGGCGCGGCATCACGCCCATCCAGATCAGCGAGCAGGCGGCCACGGCGAGCGGTGGCGAGGATGTGTTTGCCGCCCTGCGCAAGCTGCCCTTGTTCCAGCCCAAGGTCACCCTGGACGACCTGATCCTGTTCTGCCGCCAGATGTATGCCTTGACCAAGGCAGGTATTCCCATCATCCGCGCCATGAAGGGCTTGGCCGACTCGACCCGTTCCATCGCCCTGAAAGAGGCCTTGCTGGACGTGGTGCGGCGCCTGGAGTCGGGCATCAATCTGGCGGGCTGTATGCAGGCCCACCCGCGGATATTCGACGACCTGATGGTCTCCATGATCCACGTGGGCGAGAACACCGGCAAGCTGGAAGAGGCCTTCAAGCAGCTGGCCTCCAATCTTGAGCTGGAGCGGGATACCCGCAAGCGGGTCAAGCAGGCGCTGCGCTATCCCACCATGGTCATTTCCGCTCTGGGCGTGGCGCTGGCGGTGGTCAACCTGTTCGTGATTCCGGCCTTTGCCGGCGTCTTTAAAAAACTCGGTGCGGACTTGCCGTTGCCGACCCAGTTGCTGGTCGCTTCGTCCGATTTCTTTGTGAACTACTGGTGGCTGGTTCTCGCCCTGCTGATCGGCGCCTTTTATGGCTTTTCCAACTGGACCAAGACCGAGAACGGCCGCTACCTGTGGGACCGCTTCAAGCTGCGCATGCCCATCCTGGGGGTGCTGTTCGAGAAGATCGCCCTGTCCCGCTTCAGCCGTAACTTCGCCATGATGCTCGGCGCCGGCATGCCCATCATTCACGCGCTGGCCCTGGTGGCCGAGGCAGTGGATAACAGTTACGTGGGGCGCTCGATTCTCTCCATGAAGTCGGGCATCGAGCGGGGCGACAGCATGCTGCGGACCGCCACCGCTACCGGACTCTTTTCGCCGCTGGTACTGCAGATGCTGGCGGTGGGCGAGGAAACCGGGCAGGTCGACAGCCTGCTGCTGGAAGTCGCCGATTTTTACGATGAAGAAGTCGACTATGGCGTGAAACGCCTGGCGGACTCCATCGAACCCATTTTGATCGTGGCCATGGGTGTGCTGGTGTTGATTCTCGCACTGGGCGTGTTCCTGCCCATCTGGGATATGGGCCAGGCTGCGATCAAGCGTTAACCCTGGATTAAGACCAATCGTTTGAGTCGTTGAGAGGTAGTGAGCCGCCAACAAGATTTCAACATGAATTTACGTAACGTTACCGATGTGCTCTTGAACAGTATCTATACTCCATAAACAAACACGAACAACGCGGAGACGCACCAAAATGAAGAAGCAAGCTGGTTTCACCATGATCGAGTTGGTGATGGTAATTGTGATCCTGGGGATTCTGGCAGCATTTGCGTTGCCACGGTTCGCGGATCTGGGTGGGGATGCTCGAAAGGCTACGCGAGGCGGTCTGGAAGGTGCAATTCGTTCCTCTATGGCGATTACACGGGCTGCTTGCTTGGCTAATGCGGACTGCGATACAGCTGCGGCTACAGATACGATCGACATGGATGGGGATACGATTGATCTTGTCTATGGTTATCCCGCAGGTACGCAGGCAGGAATTGGTGACGCTGCACAGATTTCTGGCGCGACGACTGCCTTTGCTAGTGGTGTGATGACAATAACCATTGCATCCGATTGTACCGTAACGTATACCCAAGCGACCGCTTCTCTTGCCCCTGTCATTGGCGGCACGACCACCTGTAATTAACTCTGATTCAGTGGTGAAGTGGCTGCAGGTATGAGTAAGTCTGCGGAATCCGGCTTCACTCTGATCGAGCTGGTCATGGTGCTGGTCGTCATCGGCATCCTCAGTGTCACCGCCGCGGGTATGTTCGCATCCCGCGGCGATTTTGCGTCTACGCTGGTGAAAGATCAGTTGCTGGATAAGCTGCGGCTTACCCAGCAAATCTCCCTGGCGCGTCAGACGGGTAATCTGAGTCTGGTCATTGACGAGAGTGCGGGACAATGGCGCCTACGCGTATTGGACTCGGCGGCAGCCGATTCGATCCTGCTGAGCCAGACAATGGATCAGAACGGCACCAGCATCCACACATCCAACAGTAACTTTTCCGCGAGTTGTGCCAGCCTGCCTTCTGTCGCGGGCGCATCGCCACTCACACTGAATTTTGACCGTCGGGGTAACCTGAATCCGGCCAGCGCCAATCGCCGGATCTGCGTCACCGGCGGCAACACCTATGAATTGTGCGTTTCCAGCGCGGGATATGCCTATGAGGGAAGCTGCGTTCCCTAAGCAGCAGGGCCTGACACTGATCGAGATGATCATCACGATCGTCATCTTCAGCGCGGCCGTGGTGGGCGTGGTGTCCGCCATTGCCAGCATGACCGCCCGTGGCGCGGATCCCATCGTCCAGAACAAGGCCGCGCTGCTGGCCCAGTTCTATCTCGATGAAGCCCTGGGCACCCGCTATGACGAAGCCTCGCCCATCACGGGGGGGGAGGTGTCTCCTGTTTCGCAACTTTGCGACGCCATGGGACCTGAGTCGGAATCCCGCGCCGCGTTCGATGATGTGGATGACTACCACAATCTGAGCGAGAGTCCACGCGACCGCTCGGGTGCCGCCTTGTCCGGCTATGCGGGCTTTCATGTGGAAATGAAAGTCACCTGTGACGGGAGTCGCTTCGGCATGGCCAATCATGCCGCCAAGCATATTTCCGTCACCGTGACACCGCCCCAGGGCGCAACCATGGTGTTCGGCGTCTACCGGGGGTATTTCTGATGAGCCCTCGGCGCAATGCCGGCTTCACCATGGTGGAGCTGGTGATGGTGATCGTCATTGCCGGCATTCTGGGTGTTGGTGTGACCAGTTTTGTTACCCAGTCCGTGTCCGGCTATGTGGATACGGCACGCCGTCAGTCCCTGGCGGAAACCGGCTTGGTGGCGTCAGAGAAAATTACCCGGGAGCTGCGAGCGGCGTTGCCGGGTAGCATCCGCGTATTCGCTGGGATGACTGGTCAGTGCCTGGAGTTTATTCCGATACGGGCGGGCTCCACGTATGAAACCGCGCCGATCACACCAGACCCCGCCGCAACCAGTCTGGTTGCCGTACCGGTCGGGCAGGAGACGACTGGCTATCTGGTGATCAATCCGCAGGCTGCTGCCAATCTGTATGCAGGCGGAACACCCGGCGTCAGGACCGAGGATCTCGCCACATTGCCGGCCGGTGCCGGGCCGGTGACGGTAAGTTGGAGCAATCCTCACCAGTTTTCGTCGGATGCGCCGACGCAGCGCTTTTTCCTGGTCGGCCAGCCGATTGCGTACTGCCAGGCGGGTGATCGATTGTTCCGCTACTCGGATTACGGCTTTGAGGCCTCTGCCGCCAATGTACCCGCGAAACTGCCCACGGCGGTGCCCAGGCGTTCGCTTTTATTGGACCGTCTCGCGACCGGGCCAGGCAACGCACTGACCTGGACCCGTCAGGCGGGCAGTGCCCATCACAACGAATTCGTGCGGGTCAGCTTTTCCCTGGTGGATAGCCGTGCGCCGAATGAGGTGGTGCGGGTCGAGCAGGAGGTCCAGTTACGCAATGTACGCTAGTCGCAATTTGAAACGACAACAGGGTGTGGGGCTGCCGGCGGCACTGTTCGTGATCGTCATCCTCGCCATGGTGGTGCTGGCCATGGTCGATCTCCAGATCAGCAGCGGGCGCAGCCTGGGCTTTCAGGTGTTATCGACCCGGGCATTTTATGCGGCCGAAACCGGGGTGCAACTGGGGGCGCATCGGATCATCGTCGGTGGCGGGGATTGTTCAGCGGTGACGGGAACGCAATCGCTTGATGGCGCGGAAGGGCTTTCGGGTTGTCAGGTGACGCTGGCGTGCAGTCGCGTATCCGTCGCTGGCGAGGATTATTTCCGTCTGACCGGCACTGGGAATTGCGGCACTGGTGTTGAGGCGGCCAGTCGGGTTGTGGAAGTGCAGGTGCGCTGAGATGGTTGGACAGCAAGAACGCGGAGCTCGGACAAGCAGTGAGACGTGTGCGATGAACAGGCAGCAAGACAGAATCCGTAGCCCGTTTAAGTGGCGCAGCGTCTGTCATTGGACTTTGGCATGGCTCACTTTGATGCTTCCACCGATGTCCGTTCAGGGTGCCATGTGTGCCAACGTCTTCAAGGATGCCTATAGCGACCCCACCCTGAATTATCACGAAGGCGTGGCAGGTAATCCGAGTGCCCATCTGGATCTCAGTATTATGGATGGAAAGCCTAAACGGAGCTTTCCTTCGTCTGGCGAAACATTGGCGCCTGGCGACCATTTCTTTCAGGGTTCAACCAATGTGTACTGTCCTCGCCTAGGATGTACCGCTTATACATTGAACACGAGTGGGACGGGAACGGTGCGCATTTTCGTGGATGGCGACCTGACATTTACGGAGGCGGCAGAGATCAATGCGAATCGGTCCGCCCAGAATTTGGTACTGGTGGTCAAGGGTAATCTCTACGCGACGACGAACTCGACCTTCAATGGCCTCATCTATGTCACCGGCGACGTGATCTTCAAGGAGGCAGGCTTTCTCCAACTGAGAACTTACTCCTATAACGGCGCGTTGACCGCCCATGGAACCTTACGCTCTGTGGACAGCGGATCGTTCCTGGATCTGCTGTTCGGCGGCTTGCTCAGTTGGACGCGGGTCACCACGGACTTCCAGTCCAGCGTGGTGGATGCGGCCAATCTGACGGGGCTCTGTGACAAAGGCTACGCTATTGATCATTTTCAGCTGTCCTGGAGCGGTCCGGCACTGACCTGCGCGGCAAAGGAAATCACGGTGAAGGCATGCGCCAACGCCGATTGCTCATCAACCTTTGACAGCCATACAGCGCCCATGACGGCGACGTTCCTGCCCACGGGCCAAACCCTGACCTTTCCTGCACGTATCGGGACGACAACCTATTATTTGCGCCAGACCACGGCAAAGACCCTGACCCTGGGCGCCACGCCACACTCTCCAATCATCACGGACCGGCCGGTCCGCTGTAAAATCGGCGTCGGCGCATCGGGCACCAACTGTTCCCTTACCTTCAGTGACAGTGGCTTAGTGTTCGATGTTCCAGACATGACTGCGAACAAACCTGTCCAGACGGTGCTGCGAGCCGTCAAGAAAGACCTGCACACCGAGAGTTGCGTGCCTGCATTCGCCAACGCCTCCAAGGACGTCAGTTTCTGGGCATCATACGTAAGTCCCGGCAATGGTAGTCGTAAAGTCCTAATTAATGGAGCCGAGGTTGGTGCCGGTGTGGCAGCCTCTCGGAGACTCTCGTTCAACGCCAATGGTGAAGCGGCCTTGGAGGTTCGCTACAGCGATGCCGGTGAAATGCAGCTCGACGCCCGATTTACGGGAACCGGCGAAGAGGCAGGACTGATCATGGAGGGCAATGATGGCTTCAAATCGGTGCCGGCTGGATTCTGTGTGCAGACCGACAAAGTTTGTACCACGGCGACTCCGAGTTGCACGGCCACATACGTGGCGGGCAAGAATTTCCAGCTCAGGGTTAAACCGGTGGCTTGGCAGTCTGATACCGATCAGGATTTCTGTGTGGGCAATTTGGGGACACCTAACTTCGCATTGGAGAGTATTGGCCTCGGGCTTGTAAAACTGGCACCAACCGGTGGCTTCAATGGTTCATTGAGTCAGCAGAGTTATAACCACCAGATAACTTCGGCGACGAACGATGGGCTTAATACCATTAATCTTCACCAGTCTGAGGTGGGGGTGTTCAAAGTTCAGGTCACACCGCCCCAGTATTTGGGAAAGGTCCTTCCGGCAGCCGAATCAATGCCTCTCGGCCGCTTCATTCCTGATCATTTGAAGATGGCTGTTGAAGATAAAGGATCCTTGGCATCAAGCTGCAACGGCTTCACGTATCTCGGCGAGCCCTTCGGTTATAGCCTGGGTGACAAACCGCGCCTGCGAATTACGGCTCTGAACGCACAAGGTCAAGTCACGAAGAACTATTCGGATGCGACCGGGTTCCGCAAGCTGAAGAACACGGACATGGCGTGGATCGATCCAACCGTTGCCAATAATCTGGGCGCGGACGGGGCTAAGCTGCCGCTCACGGTGAGCATAAATGCGGGCACGCTGACCGATGTCGCCGATCAGCCGGGTGAAATGCTTTATACCTTCAACGGGACGGACTCATTCAAGTTCAATAAGCGGGACGGGGCGAGCATTCTAACGGCCTCTCAGGTGGTGCCCTTCCTGGCGGACATTCCGTTGACCCTGAGCGCGAAAGACGGTGACAACGTCAGTACCTCTACACCGACAACCTTCACGCCAAATGGCAACTGGCTCCGTTACGGCCGCCTAGTCATGGGTGATGCCTTTGGTTCGGCGGAAACCACGCTGCCCATTCCAATGCGAATGGAGTATCTGGATGCTACGGGCTTCGTCCGCAACGAAGCGGACAGTTGCACAAGCTACGAGGCGGCAAAGTTCAATCTGATTGAAAGCGACGTTGATGGTGATGGGTTCGATCTGGCGGAGCTGCTGGCCGGAATCGTGAATCCAGTGCCAGGCCATACCAGTGAGCTGATCCTGCTCGCGCCGAATCGCAATGGTGCCGCCTTGTTGGAGTATGATGCGCCGGAATGGCTGGAGCATAGCTGGCCCCATGGACGGAATCCGAGGGCCACCGCCACCTTCGGTGTCTATCGGGGTGTTGACCGGATGATTTACTGGCGGGAACCGTAGGCTCTTGTGAAGCGGAGCTGGAGTTGCTCCGCTTCCAAGGTCTCGTTAATCCTCGTCATCCTCATCATCATGCTCCCCGCCCATATCCAGCTCCTTGATCTTGCGGGTGAGGGTATTGCGCCCCCAGCCCAGCAGGATGGACGCATCGCGGCGGCGGCCGGCGGTGTGCTTCAGCGCGGTCTCGATCATGATGCGCTCGAAGGCCGGCACCGCCGTATCCAGCAGGCCCTTCTTGCCGCGCTTGAGTTCCTGGTCGGCCCAGTTGCGCAGGGCGTCCTGCCAGTTGTTGCTGGGGCTTTGGGTTTTTTCCTGATCCAGCAGTTCCGGCGGCAGATCCGAGATATGCACTTCGCGACCGGAGGCCATCACCGTCAGCCAGCGGCAGGTGTTCTCCAACTGACGCACGTTGCCGGGCCAGGGCAGGCTGGCGAGGTATTCCTCGGTTTCCGGCTTGAGGATTTTCGGTTCAACATTCAGCTCGTCCGCCGCCCGCTTCAGGAAGTACTGAGCCAGGCGCGGAATGTCCTCGCGCCGCTCGCTCATCTTGGGGATGTGGATGCGGATGACGTTCAGGCGGTGGAACAAGTCTTCCCGGAAGCGCCCTTCCTGAACCAGCTTCTCCAGGTTCTGGTGGGTGGCGGCAATGATGCGCACGTCCACTTTGATGGGGGTTGTGCCGCCCACCCGGTAGAACTCGCCGTCCGCCAGCACCCGCAGCAGACGGGTCTGGGTGTCGGGCGGCATGTCGCCGATCTCGTCGAGGAACAGGGTGCCGCCATTGGACTGCTCGAACCGCCCCTGACGCTGACCGCCGGCGCCGGTGAAGGAGCCTTTCTCGTGGCCGAACAGTTCGGATTCGATCAGGTCCTTGGGGATCGCCGCCATGTTCAGTGCAATGAAGGAATTGCCCTTGCGCGGGCTGTGCTGATGCAGGGCGCGAGCCACCAGCTCCTTACCGGTTCCGGATTCACCGTTGATCAGCACCGAGATGTTGGATTGGGCAAGGCGGCCAATGGCGCGAAACACCTCCTGCATGGCTGGTGCCTCACCGATGATCTCGGTGGTCTTGCGAAAACCTTCCTGCCGGGATTGTTGGCGCTGAGCCTTCTGCTCGTGGGAGTGAGCCACTGCGCGCTTGACCAGCGATACCGCGTCGTCCACGTCGAATGGCTTGGGCAGGTAATCGAAGGCGCCGCTCTGATAGGACGACACGGCGCTGTCCAGGTCTGAGTGAGCGGTCATGATGATCACCGGCAGCTCAGGATACTGGGCGTGGACCTCGTTCAGCAGGTCGAGCCCATCGATACCCGGCATGCGGATATCGCTGATGATGGCATCTGGTTGTTCCCGCTGCAGCCGGTTGAGAATACTGTCACCGTTCTCGAACGAGCGGGTGACGAACTGCTCCTGGTCCAGGGCCTTTTCCAGGACCCAGCGAATAGAGCGGTCGTCATCAATTATCCAGACATTGGCTGCTTTCATCGTTATCTCCGCTGCGTGGTCCGCCTAGCGTCCGCTGTTCCTTCACTGGCTGTGCGCCATGCTGTCACTGGGGCTTCCGTTCTAGGGGAATGAACACAATAAAATTGGTGCGGCCTGGCTCGCTTTCGCATTCCACCAGACCCCGGTGCTGGCCGATGATGCTCTGGGTAATGGATAACCCGAGTCCGGTCCCCTCCGGACGGCCACTGATCATGGGATAGAAAATGTTCTTCAGAAATGACTCGGGCATGCCCGGGCCGTTATCGATGATGTCGATCCGGACCGCCAACCGGTGCCGCATCTGGCCGATGGTGAACTGGCGCAGGGCGCGGGTTCGGAAGCTGATGCGCTTATTTGGTGCGTCCTGCTGATCAAGGGCCTGCATGGCGTTACGGGCAATGTTGAGAAAGGCCTGGATCAGCTGCTCTTTGTCGCCGGCAAACTCCGGAATGCTCGGGTCGTAATCCCGCTCCAGATAGATCCGGTCCTCGCACTCCGCCTCGATCAGGCTGCACACCCGCTCCAGCACTTCATGAATGGTGGTGGGCTCCAGGTGAAAGGCCTTGTTGGGGCCCAGCATCCGGTCCACCAGGTTGCGCAGGCGGTCGGCTTCTTCAATGATGATGCGGGTGTAGTCGTGCAGCTCTTCCTCGCGCAACTCCCGATCCAGCAGTTGCGCCGCGCCCCGGATGCCGCCCAGGGGATTCTTGATCTCATGGGCCAGGCCGCGCACCAGGATGCGGGTAGTCTCCTGCTTCGACAGCAGTTCCTCTTCCCGGCTGATGCGCAGGAGCCGGTCCCGTGGCTGCATCTCGATCATCAGGCCGGGGTGTTTGCCGGGCATCGGCGTCACGGTGTAGTCCAGGCGGATCCGCAGGCCCGTGTGCAGAATGAATTCCGCCTCGCGCTTGGTGAACGGGTGGCCGGTACTGAGCGCCTCCTCGAACGCTGGCAGGGTGCCTGAATCCTCCACGAAAAAGTCCTGGACCGGCGCGCCCTTGAGCCGGTTGCCACTGGTTTCCAGCAGCATCTCGGCGGCCGGATTCATGTAGACGGCACAGAGCGCGTCGTCCAGCAGGAGGACGGCGGTTGAGAGGTTATCCAGGATCTTTTTGTGAAAGTGAGTCGACAGCATCGTTCATGGCTTCCATGGTTGGAGCAGGCAATGCAAAAAGCAAACCAAGATGGCAGTGCCTGCTGTGGAGCAGGGGCAAAAAACCAGTCGTGCGCCACAGGGGCGCGCCATGGGCGCAATTTCGCGGGCATGCGGGCGCAAAAAAAGGGCAGATGCGTGCTATCAGGTCGGACGATGCAGGACATTAATGGATTGCGGGGAGGCGCCGCGACCGGTTTTGGACCAATTATACCGGCTATGAAC
The DNA here is from genome assembly GCA_023430625.1 of Pseudomonadota bacterium. Taxonomy (GTDB): domain Bacteria; phylum Pseudomonadota; class Gammaproteobacteria; order Pseudomonadales; family Oleiphilaceae; genus JAEZAA01. The sequence goes on along the minus strand of JAEZAA010000270.1, from coordinate 15,011 downwards.
CAAAATGGTGCATGTTGTCGTGAGGTTGCGTAAGGGGGGTGTTGCGCGACCGCTACGGAGGAAGGCTGGTACTAGGGCGGCTTACGGGCGTAAGCCGCCTGATCATGGGGTTAACGCGGCTTGGGGCGGTTCGGATTCAACAGTGACGGACGGTGAATGGTGAAATTGACTGGCTCCGTGCTCTGGAGGACTTGGCTGCCGCGCACGACCTGTAATTGCAGGGTGTGAGTGCCCCGGTCGATATTGGTCATCAGGAAGTTACCGCTCTGGCCTTCCGCGTAGACCTGGCCGTCATACAACAGGCGCAGTTCGTCGATAGGGGCTAACGGCGGCTCAATGGCGGTGGTGACGGTAAAGGTTCCGTTGCCGGAGTGGAAGGCGGAATCAGACTCAGGAAAGGTAATCCGCAGGTTGGAATAGCCCGGATGCTCGTTGGCCGGGGCCTCGGTTGTTTCCGAGTCGGAGCTCGTGGACTCGGCGTTCTCCGACGCAGGCGGCAGGGAAATGGTGGAAACCGGCGGCACCACAATCTGTTCGGCCCCAGGACCGGCTTGATCGCTGAAGTGCACATTGCCCTTGCTGTCGACCCAGCGGTAGACCTGAGCCGATACTGGCAATGCAATGCACAATAGTGGTGCAAGCAGTACGGGCGCTAGCCGGAAGAGGCGTGTGCGCGTGTTTCCGTGGCGATCTGCAAAGGTCATAACGGTTACCTCGATAAAGACCTGATTGTTTTTCACTCTAGCAGAGCGGCCCCAAAAGAAAAGCCCCGCACAAGGCGGGGCTTTCGGCAGACGCTGATCCCTGGGGGGATTAGACGCTGTAGTACATGTCGAACTCGAGCGGGTGAACCGCCATTTGCAGGCGCTCCACTTCCTTGCGCTTGAGTTCAATGTAGGCGTTGATCATGTCCTCGGTGAACACGCCGCCCTTGGTCAGGAAGGCATGATCGCGCTCCAGGTAGTCCAGGGACTGCTCCAGGCTGTGGCACACGGTCGGGATTGCCTTGGCTTCTTCCTTGGGCAGGTCGTACAGATCCTTGTCCATGGCGTCGCCAGGATGGATCTTGTTCTGGATACCGTCCAGACCAGCCATCATCAGAGCTGCGAAGGCCAGGTAGGGGTTCGCAGTCGGATCGGGGAAGCGTGCTTCCATACGACGGCCCTTGGCGCTGCTGACCCAGGGGATCCGGATGGAGGCAGAGCGGTTGCGGGCAGAGTAGGCCAGCATCACTGGCGCTTCGAAGCCCGGCACCAGACGCTTGTAGGAGTTGGTGGACGGGTTGGTGAAGGCGTTCAGGGTGCGAGCGTGCTTGATGACGCCGCCAATGTAGTACAGAGCGGTTTCGCTCAGGCCTGCATAGCCGTCACCAGCGAAGATGTTTACGCCGCCCTTCTGCAGGGACATGTGCACGTGCATACCGGAACCGTTGTCGCCCACCAGTGGCTTGGGCATGAAGGTTGCGGTCTTGCCGTAGGCGTGTGCCACGTTATGAACGCAGTACTTGAGCACCTGAACTTCGTCGGCTTTCTTCACCAGAGTGTTGCCGCGCACGCCGATTTCGCACTGACCGGCGGTGGCTACTTCGTGGTGATGCACTTCGATAACCAGGCCCATGGCTTCCATGGCATTACACATGGCACCACGGATCTCGTGCAGGGAGTCGACCGGGGGAACCGGGAAGTAACCGCCCTTCACGCGGGGACGGTGACCCACGTTGGCGCGCTCCATATCTTCGTGAGAAACCCAGGCGGCTTCTTCGGAGTGAATAGAGTACATGGAGCTGTGCATGTTGGATTCCCACTTCACCGAGTCAAAGATGAAGAACTCGGGCTCGGGACCGAACATGGCGGAGTCGGCGATGCCGGTGGAGCGCAGGTATTCTTCCGCGCGGCGGGCAACGGAGCGGGGGTCGCGCTCATAGCCTTGCATGTTGGTGGGGTCCACGATGTCGCAGCGAACGATCACGGTGGCTTCTTCCGTGAAGGGGTCCAGCAAGCTGGCGCTGTCGTCCGGCATCAGGATCATGTCGGATTCGTTGATGTGCTTCCAGCCCGCGATAGAGGAGCCGTCGAACATCTTGCCGTCGACGAACATGTCGGCGTCAACGTCACGCGCGGGCATGGTGACGTGTTGTTCCTTACCGTGGGTGTCCGTGAAACGCAGGTCGACCCATTTGGCGTCATTATCTTTGATCAGTTTCAGAGTTTTCTCTGACATTGAGTTACTCCATACTTTCGTTGGGTATACGGGGCCGGATGCATTCTCTTGAACGGGTTCCGACGGCTCGGAGGCAAAGGCGTTAAAGGAGAACACCGGGGGTTCAGACAAGGCGCAACAGAATATCATGAGTCTGTTGACCTTGCTCCTGGATTTTAGGAATGCAAACCCCTTGCCAATTTTTTTAGCGCGCCAAAGTGGCGCCACTCCGCAGCTCTTGCCCAAAAGAAGTGTAAAGAGGCGGTTATTTTCGCACCAAGTTGGATCCTAGTGTTCTTTTAAGCACCAAGTTGGTGCCTTTTTGTCCGGTTGGTTTCAGTCTAGCCAAATGGGACCGCGAAACAGGCGAACGATTGGTGCGTAGTTATCCCCAGTATATTTTTGCCGTCACTTCTGTATAATCTCCCACCCATTCTGTGCACGAGCAGGACAATATTTGATCAGTTGGCATGTTTTTGAGCTCTCTGGTCGGCCCGTTTTTTCCACCTTTTGGATCGTATATTTGTGATAAACAAGCTCCGTAATATCGCCATCATCGCGCACGTCGACCACGGCAAGACGACTCTGGTTGACAAGCTTCTGCAGCAGTCCGGTACTCTCAATCGTCGCGACGTCGGCGCAGAGCGTGTGATGGATTCCAACGACCAGGAGCGTGAGCGCGGCATCACTATTCTGGCCAAGAACACGGCCATCAACTGGAAGGACTACCGCATCAATATCGTGGATACGCCCGGACACGCCGACTTCGGCGGTGAGGTGGAGCGCGTACTGTCCATGGTGGACTCGGTTCTGTTGCTGGTGGACGCGGTGGACGGTCCCATGCCCCAGACCCGTTTCGTAACCCAAAAAGCCTTCCAGCGCGGTTTGAATCCGATTGTTGTGGTCAACAAGGTGGATCGTCCTGGTGCGCGTCCGGACTGGGTCGTCAACGAAGTGTTTGACCTGTTTGACCGTCTGGGTGCAACCGAGGAGCAGCTCGATTTCCCCATCATCTATGCCTCAGCGCTCAACGGCATCGCCGGTTTGTCGCCGGATAACCTGGCGGAAGACATGGCTCCTCTGTTCGAAATGATCGTGGAGAAGGTCAGTCCGCCCCAGGTGGATCCCGAAGGTCCTTTCCAGATGCAGATCAGTGCCCTGGATTACAGCAGCTACGTGGGCGTGATCGGGATTGGCCGGATTACCCGAGGCAAGGTCAAGACCAATACGCCGGTGGCCATTCTGGACATCGAAGGCAAGAAGCGTAACGGCCGCGTATTGAGTGTCATGGGCTACCTGGGACTGGAACGGACGGAAGTGCCCGAAGCCCAGGCCGGTGACATTATCTGTATCACCGGGATCGACAGCCTGAATATTTCCGACACCATCTGCGATCCGGCCGCGCCCGAAATGCTGCCCCCTCTAACTGTCGACGAGCCCACGGTGAGCATGACCTTCCAGGTCAACGACTCGCCCTTCGCGGGCAAGGACGGCAAGTTCGTCACCAGCCGCAACATCAAGGATCGCCTGGAGAAGGAGCTGATTCACAACGTGGCGTTGCGCGTGGAGCAGGGCGACTCACCGGATAAGTTCGTGGTCTCCGGCCGTGGTGAGCTGCACTTGTCCGTACTGATCGAAACCATGCGCCGCGAAGGCTTCGAGCTGGGCGTGTCCCGTCCGGAAGTTGTGACCAAGGAAGTCAACGGCGAGATTCAGGAGCCGTACGAGCAGGTGGTGATCGACATCGAGGAGCAGCACCAGGGCTCCATCATGGAAGAGATGGGTAACCGCCGAGCCGAACTGCAGAACATGGTGCTGGATGGCAAGGGTCGGGTGCGTCTCGACTTCGTCATGCCGGCCCGTGGCCTGATCGGCTTCCGTTCCCTGTTCATGACCCTGACGTCCGGCAGCGGCATCCTGACTCACGTCTTCGACCATTTCGGTCCGGTCAAGGAAGGTGTCAACGCCGGCCGGATTAACGGCGTGATGGTGTCCATGGTCAACGGCAAGGTGCTGGGCTATGCCCTGTTCAACCTGCAGGAGCGAGGTCGCCTGTTCGTAGATCCGGGTGTTGAGGTCTATGAAGGCATGATCATCGGTCTTCACAGCCGCGACAACGACTTGGTGGTGAATCCCACCAAGGCCAAGCAGCTGACCAACATCCGTGCCGCCGGCTCCGATGAGAACATCATCCTGACGCCGCCGATCAAGCACTCCCTGGAACAGGCGCTGGAGTTCATCGAGGACGACGAGCTGGTGGAAGTAACGCCCAAGGCGATCCGCCTGCGCAAGAAGTTCCTCAAGGAGCACGAGCGCAAGCGCGCGGAGCGTTCCGCCTAAGCTGCTTTATGACGGTGCAGGCCTCAATAGTCCGCACCGGCGTCCAACAGCGGTACCCGAAAACGGCAGGTTGATCCTGCCGTTTTTTTGTTTGTGGAGCTGTCTTCGTTTCCGTCCCGTCCTCCGTATAGTATGAGAGTCTCGTTCGTTGACTGGAAAAGGACTGCTCATGCTGACGCTCTACCCCGAGATACGCCCCAATGCCGAATATCATTTGGCGGTCGATGACATTCATACGCTCTATGTCGAGGAGTCAGGCAGCCCTGAGGGCATTCCGGTCCTGGTGGTACATGGCGGGCCTGGTGCTGGCTGTCAGGAATCATTGAGGCGTTATTTCGACGCGGAGCGCTATCGCATCATCCTCTTTGATCAGCGTGGCGCGGGTCGTTCGACGCCACTGGCGGAGCTGCGCGGCAACACCACCCAGAACCTGGTGGCGGACATGGAGCAGATTCGTACCCATCTTGGCATCGAGCGTTGGCTTCTGTTCGGGGGATCCTGGGGCTCAACCCTGAGCCTGGTGTATGCCCAGACTCACCCGGAGCGGGTATTGGGGCTGGTGTTGCGGGGGATCTTCCTGTGCCGCCAGGAGGATCTGGACTGGTTCTATCAGCCCGGCGGGGCCGCCCGTGTGTTTCCCGATTACTGGAAGAGTTTTGAGGCACTGATTCCCGAAGCCGAGCGGGATAACTTTACGGCGGCCTACTACAAGCGCCTGACCAGCGATAACGAACTGGAGCGGATTCAGGCCGCCAAGACCTGGTCCATCTGGGAGGGCCGTTGCGCCACACTGCATCCCAATCAGGCCGTGGTGGAGCATTTCGGGCACCCCCATGTGGCCATCTCACTTGCGCGCATCGAGTGCCACTACTTCATGAATCAGGCTTTTCTGGAGCCAGGCCAGATCCTGCGTGATGCCCATCGCCTGAGCGGGATTCCCGGCATTATTGTGCATGGCCGCTATGACATGGTGTGCCCCATCGACAATGCGTTTGCCCTCAACGAGGCCTGGCCGGGATCCGAGTTGCAGATCATCCGTGATGCCGGCCATTCCGCCTCGGAGCCGGCCATCGTCGATGCACTGGTGCGAGCCACCCGGCAGATGAGCGAGCGATTCGGACCGGAATTTTTGCTGGATTGAGCCGGTCTTGCCGATGGAGCATGCCGGCCATGGGTGTGGCTGAAATAGGCTGACGCCGAGGGCTGAGGTCGGTGCCACGCCGGCACGGCTTGACCAGATAGGTGTGAGAGTACAGACTGAGCGTCCATTTGCTGTCCCACGGGTCGCTCTGAACACTCGATGCCAAAGCCTCTGTCGATGATACTCGCCATCCTCATCCTGGCCGCCGGTTTGGTCGGAGGCGCGCAGGCGTCCGTCGTTCAGCCGTCGTTCGCCGGAATGGAATTATCCTTGGCCAGCCAACCGACGCCGTTTCCACTCGTTGCGGAGCCGAGTGCCTCGAGCGAGCATTATCACTATCACCATGGACTGCCGGAAAAATGCGACCAAACCGGTATTCACATCCACGCCCATTCCCACTGTAGTGGCTGCGCCACCGCCGAGTTGTTAGCGGTGTCGGTGGGCGGGTTCGGCAACATGTGGTTCGTCACGCATCCACCCCTGTTGCTGCCCTTGATCATTAGTCGGATCGACTACCCGCCAAAACGCGCCTGATCTTTCTCCGTTTCATCGGAACACATCGACCGCCAAAGGGGCGCACGTTGGCGCGCCCCTTCGGCTCCGTTCGACGAAGGATCAAGAGAAAAACAGATGCGATCTACACTCTCCGCTCGACTCGTGGCGGTGCTCCTCTTTGCGCCCTGTGGCGTCGGCGCGACCGAGCCGGCCAATGTGACTCCATCCCTGGTTACGTCGGCGCAAGCCAGCGAGGTGCTGGGGCTTGACGAGGCGCTGCAGCGGGCGCTCAGGCTAAATCCAGAACTGGCCGTGGCCCGCGGCGAAGTCAATGCCACGGAGGCGGCGCGCGCGCAAGCGGCGCTCTGGCCCAATCCAGAACTGGAACTGGAGATTGAAGGCTCGGATTCGTCCGAGCGCGAAACAACGCTGATACTGTCCCAGCCCCTGGAGTTGGGCGGCCAGCGGGCGGCCCGCATGGATGTTGCCGAACAGGGATGGCGCCTGGCGGAAGCGCGGTATGCGCTGGCACTGGCGGACGTGCGCAGCCAGGTTCTGCGAGCATTCGCGCTGACCCTCACGGCGCAGGAGCAGGCCCGGCAAGCAGAGCGGGCACTGGAACTGGCGAACAAGGTATTGGCGGTCACGGCCAAGCGAGTCAAGGCGGGCGACGTTTCGCCGGTTGAAGAGATCCGCGCCCAGCTCACCGCAACCACCGCCCGCACCGAGCAGCGCCAGGCGCGGGGCCAGCTGGAAGCCGCGCGCCTACGTCTGGCGGGACTCTGGGGGGAATCGCACCCCGCGTTCTCGCGTCTTGACGGCGAGCTGGACCGGCTCCCGGAACCCGGCTCGCGCCGCGCCCTGGAGCAAGCGGTCGAGCGGGCGCCCAGGCTGGTGTTGGCTCAGCGGGAACTCATGCGCGCCCGGGCGCTTGCGGAGCTGGAGCAGACCAGGCGAATCCCGCCCGTGACGCTGACCGCGGGCGCCAAGCGCATCGAGGAATCCGACGAGACGATTCCGGTTATCGGTTTTTCCATGCCGCTTCCCCTGTTTGATCGAAACCAGGGCAATCTCCTGGAGGCTCAGCGGCGTATCGACATTGCTCGGGATCAGCTGGCATCGACGCGTGTTCAGGTACGCCAGGAATTGCTGCTCGCCTATACCCAGTTGGATACCGCCCGCGACGAGGCGGACATCATGCGCCAGGACATCCTGCCCAGCGCGCAAGGTGCCTACGACGCCACCCTGAAGGGATTCGAGCTTGGGAAATTCAGCCTTCTCGAGGTGTTGGAGGCGCAACGCGCCTTGGATCAGGCGCGTACCCACTTTGTCCGAGCCCAGGCGGAAGCCCACCAAGCCCTGGCCGTGATTGAAGGCATTCGCGGCATGGCGGTTGCGGGTATGGAACAGAACTAAGAGGTCACCATGAAGAATCAAAACATTGCAGTCGCCATCATTCTGGTCGTGGGAGCCGTTCTGGCGTTTTTCATTTGGCGTTCCGAACCCGCCGGGTCCGTCGATGCCCACGGTGGACATGGGCATGACGAAGTCGGTCAGGCCGATCATGCTGCCCCGCACGACGAGCACGACGAGCACGACGAGCACGACGAGCACCGGCACGAACAGCACGCACACGAGGAACACGAGGAACACGAGGAACACGAGGAAGATCTCGTGGCGCTGTCCGACAACAAGGTCCAACTGGCGGGCATTCAGATCAAGGCGGCGGCTCCCGCGGAGATCGGGCGCCGGGTGCAGTTGCCGGGGGAGATTACCGTCAATCAGGACCGCACCAGTCATATCGTGCCCCGCGTGCGTGGCGTGGTGGAGTCCGTGTCGGTGGAGCTGGGTCAGGCGGTGGAGAAAGGCCAGGTCCTGGCCGTCATCGCCAGCGCGGAACTGTCGGACCTGCGTAGCGAACTGCGCGCGGCGGAGAAGCGCCTGCAGATGGCGAAGGATTGGTATGCGCGAGAACGGCAATTGTGGGACGAAAAGATCTCGGCGGAACGGGACTACCTGCAAGCCCGCCAGGACTTGCGGGAGGCCGAAGTGGCCCATGACAACGCTCGCCAGAAGCTCAGTGCCCTGGGGGCTGCGGCGAGTAGCCAGAACGGGTTGAATCGTTACGAGTTGCGGGCACCCTTCGCCGGCACCGTCGTGGAGAAACACGTAGTCCGCGGCGAGGCCATTGAGGAGGGCACCAATATCTTTACCATCACCGACCTCTCCGAGGTCTGGGCCGTCACCGCCGTGCCGGCCAGCGTCCTCAATGAAATCCGCGTCGGTACGCCGGCCCGCATCGTATCCGTGGCGTTCGAGGCCGAGGTGCCGGGGCGGGTCATGTACGTGGGGGCGGTCATCGGCGCGCAGACGAGGACGGCGCCGGCGCGGCTGGTCGTCCCGAATCCCGATGGCATCTGGCGTCCGGGCCTGTTCGTGCGGGTGCTCCTGCGGACGGATACCCGGCAGGTACCCGTGGCGGTGGACAGCGAGGCGATCCAGACCCTGGAAAACCGGTCGGTCGTGTTCGTGCGGACGAAGGCCGGCTTTCGTCCTCGGCCCGTGGAGCTCGGAGCCAGCGACGGCCAGGTCACGGAAGTGCGGGCCGGGCTTGAGGCCGGAACGGAATACGCGGCGCGGGGCAGCTTCGTGATCAAGTCCGAACTGGGTAAAGCCAGCGTCCAGCACAGCCACTAGGCGCCAGAGGAATCGTCATGTTTGAGAGAATTATCCGCTTCTCGATCGAGCAGCGCTGGATTGTCATGCTGGGCGTATTGGGCGTGGTGGCCCTGGGTATTTTCAGCTACCAGAAACTGCCCATCGACGCGGTACCGGATATCACCAACGTCCAGGTCCAAATCAATACCGCCGCTCCCGGCCTTTCGCCGCTGGAAGTCGAGCAACGGGTCACCTACCCGGTGGAAACCGTCATGGCGGGTTTGCCCGGCCTTGATGAGGTGCGGTCGCTGTCACGCTATGGCCTGTCCCAGATCACCGTGATCTTCGAGGACGGCACCGATATCTATTTTGCGCGCCAACTGGTGAACGAGCGGCTCCAGGCCGCCGCGACGGAGTTGCCGCAAGGCCTGGCGCCCGCCATGGGACCGATTTCCACGGGTCTCGGCGAGATCTACCTGTGGACCCTGGAAGCCGAGGAGGGCGCCCGCAAGCCTGACGGCACGCCATACATGCCAATGGACCTGCGCGAGATCCAGGACTGGATCATCAAGCCGCAATTGCGCACGGTGCCCGGGGTGACGGAAGTGAACTCCATCGGCGGCGACGTCAAGCAGTACCAGGTCGCGCCAATTCCGGAAAAGCTCTTTTCCCATCGGCTGTCCCTGGCGGATATCGTCACGGCCCTGGAAAACAACAACGCCAACGTCGGCGCCGGTTACATCGAGCGGCGGGGCGAGCAGTATCTGATCCGGGCGCCGGGCCAAGTCGAGAGCCTGGCGGAAATCGCCAACATTGTCGTCGGTAACGCGGGTGGCGTGCCGGTCCGGGTGCGCGACGTGGCCGACGTCTCCCTGGGACGGGAGCTTCGCACGGGAGCCGCGACCGAGAACGGGCGCGAGGTGGTGCTGGGGACCGTCTTCATGCTGATTGGCGAGAACAGCCGCGCCGTTGCCCAGGCGGTGGCGCAACGAATGGTCGAGGTGAACCGTTCGTTGCCGGAGGGCGTGGTGGCGGTGCCGGTCTACGACCGGACGGTTCTGGTCGAAAAGGCGATCGGTACCGTGAAGAAGAACCTGCTCGAGGGCGCGGTGCTGGTCATCGTCGTGCTGTTCCTGTTCTTGGGGAATCTGCGCGCGGCCGTTATCACGGCGCTGATCATCCCCCTGTCGATGCTCTTCACCTTCACGGGCATGGTATCCAACCGGGTTAGCGCCAATCTGATGAGCTTGGGCGCCCTCGACTTCGGGATCATCATCGATGGCGCCGTGGTGATTGTGGAGAATTGCGTGCGTCGCCTGGCCCATGCGCAAACCCGTTTGGGACGCCCATTGACGCGCTCGGAGCGGTTCCACGAGGTCTTCGCGGCCTCGGCCGAGACCCGTCGGGCGCTGCTGTTTGGCCAGCTCATCATCATGATCGTGTATCTGCCGATCTTCGCTCTGACCGGCGTCGAGGGCAAAATGTTTCATCCCATGGCGTTCACCGTGGTGATGGCGCTGCTGGGGGCGATGCTTCTGTCGGTGACCTTCGTGCCGGCGGCGGTGGCGCTCACGCTGACCGGCAGGGTCGGCGAGAAGGACAACTTGCTCATGCGAAGCGCGGGCCGAGTGTATGCGCCGCTGCTGGGGTGGGTGATGAAGAACAAGCCCGTCGTCTTTGTCTTCGCGCTGGTGACGGTCCTGCTCTCGGGCCTACTGGCGACGCGGATGGGAAGTGAGTTCATTCCCGGGCTCAACGAGGGGGACTTCGCCATCCAGGCGCTACGGATTCCCAGCACGAGCCTGACGGAGTCGGTGGACCTGCAAAAGAAATTGGAGACTCACCTCCTGCAGCGGTTTCCGGAAATCGAGCGCATCTTTGCCCGCACCGGCTCGGCTGAGATCGCCTCGGACCCCATGCCACCCAACATCTCCGATGCGTACGTGATGCTCAAGCCGCGCGACCAGTGGCCGGACCCGGACAAGCCGCGCGACCAGTTGCTGCGCGAAGCGCAGGCGGCGGTGAACTTACTGCCCGGGAGCAATTACGAGTTCTCCCAGCCAATCCAGTTACGTTTCAATGAGCTGATCTCCGGGGTGCGCAGTGATATCGGCGTCAAGGTGTTCGGCGATGACCAGGAGGTCCTGACGGACACCGCCACGGCAATCGCCGGGGTGCTGCAACAGGTGCCCGGAGCCTCGGCCGTGCAGGTGGAACAAACAACAGGCCTACCCGTGTTGACCGTGGCGATCGATCGCGAAAAAACCGCCCGCTATGGCCTCAACGTCAGCGAAGTGCAGCAGGCCCTGGAGATCGCGACCGGCGGCCGCAATGCCGGCACGGTCTTCCAGGGGGACCGCCGTTTTGATCTGGTGGTGCGCCTGCCGGAATACATTCGTAGCGACCTGGAGGCAATCGGCCGGATACCGGTTCCCTTGCCGGAATCCGCGAGCACGAACGGTCAGGCGAACTTCGTTCTGCTCTCGGACGTGGCGGAGCTGAAACTAACGTCCGGCCCCGCCCAGATCAGCCGTGAGAACGGCAAGCGGCGGGTCCTGGTCACGGCCAATGTGCAGGGGCGCGATCTGGGTTCGTTCGTTGCCGATGCCCAGCAGGCGATTACGCAACAGGTCAAGGTGCCCGCGGGCTATTGGCTCGATTGGGGTGGGCAGTTCGAGCAGTTACAGTCCGCCGCCCAGCGGCTGCAAATCGTGGTTCCCCTGGCCCTGCTGCTGGTCTTTATCCTGCTGTTTGCCATGTTCAACAACGTCAAGGATGGCCTGCTCGTGTTCACCGGCATTCCCTTTGCCCTCACCGGGGGCGTGGCGGCGCTGTGGCTGCGAGGCATTCCCTTTTCCATCTCCGCCGCGGTCGGCTTTATCGCGCTGTCGGGCGTGGCGGTTCTCAACGGACTGGTGATGATTTCCTTCATCCGCAACCTGATTCGGGACGGCATGCCCATGGACCAGGCCGTGACCGAGGGCGCGATTGCCCGGCTGCGACCGGTGCTGATGACGGCGCTGGTGGCGTCCTTGGGCTTTGTCCCCATGGCCATTGCCACGGGTACCGGCGCCGAGGTGCAAAGACCTCTGGCCACGGTGGTGATCGGCGGGATTCTGTCCTCCACCACATTGACGCTGCTGGTGTTGCCGGCGCTTTATCGCAGCGTCCATCGGCGCCATTAGCGAGGCCGCCCATCCGCCCCGCTCAGGGGTGCGGGTGGGCGATCAAGCCATTGATTTAAACGCGACGGCTTTTTTTAACGGAGACCCTGCGATATAGTCCGCACTCTGGAACGGAAGGAGATGTCCCGTTCCTGCCTGGTTCCTGCGTAAGTGCTTGATGGATCGTATCGCATGAGAGGACTCATTCAACGGGTGGCGCGCGCGTCCGTCGAGGTCGACGGCGAGGTGGTTGGCGCCATCGATCAGGGCATTCTGCTGCTGCTCGGCGTCGAGCGCGGCGACGATGCCGGCACCGTTCAGCGCCTGCTGGACAAGGTGTTGTCCTACCGTATTTTTCCCGATCCCGACGGCAAGATGAACCTGAGCCTGCGCGACGTCCGTGGCGGCTTGTTGATTGTCTCGCAATTCACCTTGGCCGCCGATACCCAGAAGGGGCTGCGCCCCAGTTTCTCCCGGGCGGCCGAGCCGCAACTTGGCCGCCAGCTCTACGACCTTTTTCTGACCCGGGCGCGAGAATCCCATCCGGTTGTGCAGGCTGGGCGCTTTGGCGCGGACATGCAGGTGAGCTTGGTGAATGAGGGGCCCGTGACCTTTGTTCTGGATGTGTCGGGCGGCCCGGGGGCTGGAGGTAATTCAGCTTGAAAATGCGAGGTTCACCAAATTTTTTGAAAAAACCAGCTGGTGAAATTGCGCATGGCGGCGTCCTGTACTAGACATGATATTTAATCCTGTTTTGAGGATTGGGGTGTAACTTGTTGTTTTGTGTTTTTCCGGGATGAAAGAACCAAGGGTTGGCGCGAGGCGCGCGAACCAGTCAATGACGAAGTATCCAGGGAAAACCGGTTGGAACGACGGCATGGAAAGTGTCCTTGAAGTCTGTGTTGAGGAACCGGCTAAAGCCGTCTGTGCGAAATATGATGGTTTGTCACAAAAGTGACATATGTTTTGCGAAAAATGTATTTCATCACAGTGAAATCGTGCGGTTACAACAAAAAAACTGAAACCAGAAGTGCTTCGTATGAAGTTGACTAACACACAAAAGGAAGACGCAATGAAAAAAACTCTGATCGCTTCAGCAGTCGCCCTGGCTACTCTTGCTTCCGCCAGTGCAGGCGCGCAGGAGTTACAGCTCCCGAAGGTTTACGGCAACGTTCAGTTGACTCTGGCTCACGACGACATTGAGTCGGATGCAAACGGTGATAGCCATTCCTTGAGCATGGGCGATACCGGATCGACGATTGGCTTCTCCCATGAGCACGAGATCCGCCCAGGCTTGAAAGCCTTTGCCAAGGCGGAATTCGAGTTCCTGGCGGATGAGCAGAAATCTGGCGGTAACGGTAAAGGCGGCGCCAAAGGCCTGAACCGCGGTGATCAGGCTTTTATCGGCTTGCAGGGCGATTTTGGTTTGGTAAAGGTCGGCTCTTACGACACTATCTATGACGATGCGATGTCCGATAATGTCTACGACCTGTTTGAAGATGTCGGTGACAACTACCTGACGGCCGGAACCACCGAAGGCGACACCATCACCTATTATTCGCCCAACTACAGCGGTCTTCAGCTGGCGGCTGCGGTCCAGGTGAATGGTCAGGCTGATGAAGATCACGCATTTATGCTCGTCGCGTCCTATGAGCTGGACAGCAACACCAAGGTTGCGTTCGCATTCGACAGCGCTGATAACGCCCCCCGAAATGGACTCCGTGGCGATAACGTCACGATCGTTGACGACGCCGACGTTGGCAGTGCGTTCGGCGTTTCCATTGCGCACAAGCTGGGCGACATTCGCGTCGCGGCCTCCTATGAAACCCAGTCCGACTTCGGTGACCTGCTCGGGTTGTCGGGTGTGCTGACCATGGGTGAGAACCAGTTCATCGCCGCTGTGCAGTATGGCATGCCAGATAACAATGGCGCGGATGATAGCTTGGTGCTCTCCCTGCAGGCACTGCATAACCTGTCCTCCAACATGTACGTGTACGTGGAAGCTGATTGGGCAGACAACTGGGCATTCGAAGACGGTGCTGAGCGCAAGAAGCTGGTACTGGGTGCGACCTACGTCTTCTAAGACGGCGTGTCGAACGCAGGTCCAGGCCTGCGTTGGATGACAAAAAGCCCTCCTTGCGAGGGCTTTTTTGTTGCCCCGCACCGAGGCGCGGGGCGGAATGACCTGAGGAATTCGGGTTGATCCTGCGTCCCTGCAAGATCCTAAGACTTAGATGCCGAACGCGTAGCTGATACCCAGCACGGCGGTATTTTCCTGATCCACGCCGTTACGATCCTCGCCACCGATAATGTAGGTCAGACTCATGACCGCGCCGGTCTGCCCAATCGGGTGGGACAGGGTCACGTCCAAATGGCGAAATCCGCTGCTCTCTTCCGTGTCCTCGATGAAATCGCCGCTCTCCTCATAGAAGTAGTAACCGGCGGTGGCGCCGATGGTGAAGTCATTGGGCAGGTCGTGGGAGGCGACCAGTGTCACGTAGGTGTCACCGGAGTTACCCCAGGCGGTGTCTTCCAAAAGGTACTTCACCCCAAGCTTGACCGGACCCGCTCCAACCGTTCCGGCAAACTCGGTGCCGTTGGCGTCTTCGATGTCCAGGTAGTAGTAGTAAATCAGGCCCGCGCTCAGGGAAACCGGTCCAACGTCGCCCGCCCAGCCGGCGTAGAAGTCGTTTTCGAAGCTGGAGTCCGCTGTCGGTTCGCTATCCACGCCGGGATAGCCCAGGCTGGAGCCCCAATAGCCGGCGTAGAGGCCGGTTTCGTGGCTATAGTCGAAGCCACCCTGGATGGCCGCGCCGGAGTTCTCGGTTGCCGCGGTAATGCCGCGCAGGACGTATTTGGATACGACGCTGACATTACCGGACAGGTCTGCCTGAGCGGGTGCCGCCGCGAGGCCCATGGTTGCAAAAAGGGTGGCTGCTGTCGCAAGCTGTCGCCGAGTGAACCGCATTTTCATTCTATCGTTCCTTACGTGGTAAGAGAGGGAAGGGCGCCAA
>JAEZAA010000234.1 GCA_023430625.1 Pseudomonadota bacterium | reverse complement strand
TTCTGCACCTATCTGGCGGTGGCCTATGTGCCCACCGGGTTGATCTCTGTGATGTACGGCTTGTCGCCGCTGTTGTCGGGATTGCTGGGGCAGCGGCTATTGGGTGAGAAGCCGTTTGCACCCCATCAATGGATCGCCTTTATCCTGTCGTTAGGCGGCCTGGCCCAGATCTTTCTCGATGACCTGGTGCTGAAGGGTGATGGTCTGCCGGGCATGCTCCTGCTGGTGGCGGCGGTGGTGCTGTTTGCGCTGAGCGGCGTGATGGTCAAGCGGGTGGGGGCGGATGTGCATCCGCTGCCGGCGACCGTGGGTGCCTTGCTGGTCTCGTTGCCGCTGTTTGGCGTCGCCTGGCTGCTGCTGGACGGCACGCTGCCCACCCTGGATTTCAGCAGCCATTCGCCCTGGGCCATTTTGTACCTGGCCACGTTCGGCTCGCTGGTGGGCTTCGTCTGCTACTTCTACGTGCTGCGCCACCTGCCGGCCAGTACGGTGGCGCTGGTCACGCTGGCGACGCCGGCCTTTGCCCTGATGCTGGGCAGTTGGCTGAACGATGAGCGTCTGACGGTCTCCCTGGTACTTGGAAGTATTCTGATCACGCTGGGGCTGGCGTTGTACTTCTGGGGCGGCCGGCTGTTGCGGCCGAGGCGTAAACTGGCGTAGCGGGAGCCTTTGTGACGGGAGTCGTCACTGACGGGGCGGATTGGGCGTATTTTGAACCAGGTCCCGTTTCCCGACTGCACAATCAAATGGCGGTTCGTTATGATAAATGACGGCCTACCTCCGTGGGCCGTCATTTAAAACTCATCAGGCTGCGGGCCAGCGCCACAAGCGATCGGCCCTCATCCCCATGGAAGTGATCCTTAGATCAGGGTGTGTTCCATGCGACGTTCAACCCAAACCTAAACGGTGGACGCAATTGTGATCAAGAAAGTTCTCATCGCGAATCGGGGCGAGATCGCGGTGCGGATTGCTCGTGCTTGTAAAGAGCTGGGCATCCGTTCCGTTGCCATCTACTCCGAAGCCGATCGCTACGCCCTGCACGTGAAGAAGGCCAATGAGGCCCATTGTGTGGGCTCCGACCCTTTGACCGGTTACCTCAATCCCCATCACATCGTCAATCTCGCGGTGGAATCCGGCTGCGATGCGCTGCATCCCGGCTATGGTTTCCTGTCTGAAAATCCGCTGCTGGCGGAGATTTGCGCCCAGCGCGGCATTAAGTTCATCGGACCCAAGGCGTCGGTGATCCGGGCCATGGGTGACAAGACCGAGGCCCGTGCCAGCGCCATTGCCGCCGGTGTCCCCGTGACCCCGGGCACCGAAGGCAACCTGACTGGCGTGGAAGATGCCGTGCGCCAGGCCGCGCAAGTGGGCTACCCCGTGATGCTCAAGGCTACCTCTGGCGGCGGCGGCCGGGGTATTCGCCGCTGCAACGACGAGCGTGAGTTGCGCCAGAATTACGAGCGGGTGATTTCCGAGGCTACCAAGGCCTTCGGCAGCGCCGATGTTTTTCTGGAGAAATGCATCGTCAACCCCCGCCACATCGAAGTGCAGGTGCTGGCGGACAGCTTTGGCAACACCATTCACCTGTTTGAGCGGGATTGTTCGATTCAGCGCCGTAACCAGAAGCTGATCGAGCTGGCGCCTTCGCCCCAGTTGAGTGAGGAACAACGCCACTACATCGGCGACCTGGCGGTCAAGGTCGCCCGTCACGTGGGTTACGAGAACGCCGGCACCGTTGAATTCCTGCTGGCGGACAATGACGAGTTCTACTTCATGGAGATGAACACCCGGGTGCAGGTGGAACACACCATCACCGAGCAGATCACCGGGGTCGATATCGTCAAGGAGCAGATCCGGATCGCCTCGGGCCTGCCACTGTCGTTTCGCCAGGACGAAATCGCCTACAAAGGCTTCGCCGCTCAGTTCCGGATCAACGCCGAAGATCCCAAGAATGGCTTTCTGCCCAGTTTCGGTTGCATCACCCGTTATTATTCGCCGGGCGGCCCTGGCGTGCGCACCGACGCCGCCATCTATTCCGGCTATGTGATCCCACCTTTTTACGACTCCATGTGCGCCAAGCTGATCGTTTCGGGCCTGGACTGGGAGGAGCTGCTGGCTCGTTCGGAGCGGGCGCTGACGGATATGTCCATATACGGCATCAAGACCACGATTCCGTATTACCTGGAGATTCTGCAGCACCCGGAATTCCGTGGCCGCAGCTTTAACACCAGCTTCGTCGAATCCCATCCCGAGCTGATCAACTATTCCGTCAAGCGCCGCCCGGAAGCCCTGGCGGCGGCCATGGCCGCGGCAATTGCCGTGCAAGCCGGCCTTTGAGCGTCGCAAGGAGAACCTAATCATGAGCAAGAAGATTCACATATCCGACGTGGTGCTACGCGACGGTCACCAATCCCTGATCGCGACCCGGCTGCGCACCGAAGACATGCTGCCCATCTGTGACAAGCTGGATAAAGCCGGCTACTGGTCCCTGGAAGTCTGGGGCGGCGCCACCTTTGACGCCTGCGTGCGTTTCCTCAAGGAAGATCCCTGGGAGCGGCTGCGCAAGTTGCGCGTGGCGCTGCCTAACAGTCGCCTGCAAATGCTGCTGCGGGGGCAGAACCTGCTGGGCTACCGGCATTATTCCGACGACGTGGTCACGGCGTTCGTGGAGCGGGCGGCCGCTAACGGTATCGACGTGTTCCGCATCTTCGATGCCCTGAACGATGTGCGTAACCTGAAAACTGCCATCGAGGCGGTGAAAAAGACCGGCAAGCATGCCCAGGGCACGCTCTGCTACACCACCAGTCCGGTGCATACCACCGAGGCCTTCGTGCAACAGGCCGAGGAAATGGCGGCGATGGGCTGCGACAGCATCGCCATCAAGGACATGGCCGGTCTGCTGACGCCCCAGGCCACGGCAGATCTAGTCCAAGCCTTGAAGCCGCGGCTGCAGTTGCCGATTTTCCTGCACTCTCATTACACCTCGGGCATGGCGTCCATGTGTCAGCTGAAGGCGGTGGAGCATGGCTGTGATCACATCGACACCTGTATTTCCGCCTTTGCTGGCGGCACCAGCCATCCGCCCACGGAAACCATGGCGGCGGCACTGGCCGCTGCAGGTTACGAGACTGGTCTCGACTTCAACGTCCTGGGCGAAATCGCGGCGTACTTCCGCGAAGTGCGCAAGAAATACCATCAGTTCGAAAGCGAATACAGCGGCGTGGATGTGGACGTGCTGATCAATCAGGTGCCGGGTGGCATGATGTCGAACCTGGCCAACCAGTTGAAGGAGCAGGGCGCACTCGACCGGATCCGCGAAGTGTTCGCCGAGATTCCGCGCGTGCGCGAGGACCTGGGTTTCCCGCCCCTGGTCACACCCACCTCGCAGATCGTCGGTACCCAGGCGGTCCTGAACGTCATCACCGGCAGCCGTTACCAGACCATCACCAATGAGGTGAAGCGTTACCTGCAAGGCTGGTATGGCCAGGCGCCGGCGCCGGTCAACGAGGAACTGCGCCGCGCCGCCATTGGCAAGGAAGAGGTGATCGAGGTGCGCCCGGCGGATCTGCTGCCGCGGGAAATGGACAACCTGTGCCAGCAAATCGGCACCTTGGCCGAGTCGGAAGAGGACGTGCTGACCTTTGCCATGTTCCCCGATGTGGCCAAGCCGTTTTTGGAGCAGCGCAAGGCAGGCACGCTCAAGCCCGAGCCGTTGGTCGCCAAGCTGGATGCCGCCGCCGTGCCCGGGATTGCCACCGAGTTCAAGGTGACGGTGCATGGCGAGACCTTTGACATCCATATTACCGGCGTCAGCCCGACCGGAGACTCCGAGCGCCGCTTCTATATGACGGTGGACGGCGTGCCGGAAGAGGTGTCGCTGGAAAGCCTGGGCGAGTTCAGCAAGGATGGCACCGGTGGCGGCAAGCGGGCGCGCGCGACCCGCGAGGGCCATGTGACCACGTCCATGCCCGGCAACATCGTGGCGGTATTGGTCAAGGAAGGCGACCAAGTGACGGCGGGCGATCCGGTGCTGGTGATCGAGGCCATGAAAATGGAAACCGAGGTCAAGGCGCCCATTGCCGGCCGGGTAGTGGCAGTGCATATCCAGAAAGGGGATCGGGTCACGCCGACTGAGACCCTGGTGGAAATCGAGCCCTAGCCCTGAGCGCCTGACACGCACCAGTACCAGGCAGGATTCTGGTGCGTGTCAGCATGAATACGAGATAAGTTCTCACCTATTTGTTTGATTTTTGTAACCCGCCCTTGTTTCACCTCGCAATTTTTGAACTCCCTCCTAGATTTATGGATACCTGTTTCGAACGCCGTGTCTGCTTCCAGGCGCGGTTTCTGTCGTCGTTATTCCAATCGGGTATTCGTGCATGAAGAAGTTTTCTCGTTCCGTCCTTTTCCTCGCCGTGTCCGGCGCGGTTCTCGGCGCCAGCGCCGTGTCGGCGTCGACCCAACTGCATCCGCCGGGAGCACTCTGGACCCACGGCAAGAGCGTCAACCATTCCTCGCTGTTGTCCGTTACGGCCAATCCGGCAGCGGGCTCGCTGGTCGTTGCACCCGGCGAAAAAATTCGGACGGGCTACCTCAGCTCCATCAGCTTCGGCCTGGAAGTGGGCGATGTGGACAACTTCCAGGACGAGATCGACGACCTGATCGACGAACTGGATCGCGATGACATCGGCTTTCAGGATGCAGAGGATACGATCGAGCGCTTCAACGCCATCCTGCCGGAGATGGGTCGGGAGGGATATCTCCATTTCGAAGGCACGGTACACGCGCCCGTCTTTCCCATTGCGATTCAAAGCGACTTCCTGCAAGGCGTGGTAACCCTGGATCTGCAAGCATCCGGTGCGGTGAACGGACGTCTGCTGGACGATCAGCTGACCTATAACTCTGAGCAGAAAAACCTGGAATCCAACAGCTCGCTGTACCTGAAAAGCGCGATGCTGACCACGGCATCTCTCGGCTTCAGCCGCGAAGTCTGGCAGCCGACCGAAACCTCCAAGCTGTATCTGGGCGCCACGGGTAACCTGTACCGGGCCAGTATCAGCAAGCAGCTGCTGAAGTTGCAGGCGCTGGATGGCGAATCCCTGTCGGACGTCATCCGTGACGAATACGACCGCAACGAAGAGACCTCCACCCAATTCGGTCTGGATCTGGGTCTGCTCTGGACCCTGCCCTATGGCCAGGTCGGCATGACCATCGCCAACATCAACGAGCCCAAATTCGATTACGGCAGCCTGAACCGCAGCTGTGCCGACATGGATGACGCGAGATCCCGAGAAAACTGCGCCGTTGCCATTGACACCTTTGCTCCGGCTGGTCGGATCGCCCTGGATGAGACCGTCACCTTCGACACCCAGATCACGCTGGAAGGCGCCGTCTATACCCCTGGCAAGAATTGGTTGCTGGCGGGCTCGGTGGATACCAATTCCGTGTATGACTTAGTCGGTATGGAGCGCCAGTGGCTGACCCTGTCCGCGACCTACTTCGCCGACAGCTACCTGATCCCCAACGCCCGGGTCGGCATTCGCAAGAACCTCGCCGGATCCGAACTCACCTATCTGAACCTGGGCACGACCCTGTTTGGCGTTGCCAACCTGGACCTGGGATACAGCCTGGATAGCACCGAAATCGATGGCAGCAGCACCCCCCGCGGTCTGGCAATCAGTTTCGGTTTTGAAGAAAAATTCTAAGGAGCAGGGCCATGAAGCAAGCCAGTAAATTTACCCAGCGTATGCTCGGCGCGGCCATTGCCGCTGCCATGTTCAATCTTGCGGGTTGTGGCAGTGCCGACAATCCGGACAAAGGTTCGCCCCAAAGCTACAACGTTGCCGGCCTGGTCGTGGACGGTTATGTGGCGGGTGGCCAGGTGTACTGGGATACCAACGAAGACGGCATCCTCAACAGCTGGGAACCTCGCGCCTTCACCGACAAAGATGGCTATTTCTCCCGCTCTAAGCCTGACGCCGACGGCGTCAGCGTCGATTACTGCCGCGCCGATGCCAGCGCCGCCGAAGCCAAGCACTGCTTGCGCGTCGGCCGGCTCAGCGACAACGCCGTGCTGCGAATCCAAGGCGGTATCGATCTGTCCAGCGGCGAGCCGTTCGTCGGCAGCATGAGCCTGCGGGGGGGGGGGGGGGGGGGGGGGGGGGGGGGGGGGGGGGGGGG
>JAEZAA010000110.1 GCA_023430625.1 Pseudomonadota bacterium | reverse complement strand
GGCCTGGATCATCCTGATCTCGGTCTGGCTGAGAAACAGGATCTTGGGAACCAGCCCGTGGTAGAGAAAGATGACTCCTAACACCAATCTCGCCAGAGACGACTCAGGCTTCGCTGCGACGCCCTCAGCCATGGCCGAGAAATCGCTTCATGGCATCCGGAGTCGGCACCATGCACTGCTCATAACGGCCAAAGAGGCGATAGCGGTTGAGCGCAACGCGGTCGTAACACCAATTGCGCACGCCTTGCGGGAGTATCCTCAAGGCAGCGAGAAAGGACCAGGGCATCGGGAGCTGACGCATGATGTGCAAGAAGGCATCGCTCTTGGTGTGAGCGGTTCCCTGATCCACCAACAGCATGGTTTCGAAACTATCCGTTGGCAGGCCAAACCATTGCAGGATGGCCTGGCCCTCGGGCGATTGCACGGTGCAGAGCTTGAAGACCGCCTGCTTGTCGTGGCGAAGGAGAAACCGGCTCCAGCCATTGCACAACCGGCACACGCCATCGAACAGGACCACTTTGTCATCAGCTTTGGTGGGAGTGGGTAGCGTCATTGCGTGCATCTCCTTCTGCCCAGGTTATTTCCTGGCATCACGGGTTTGAAGCTCAGATTGTTCGCATTTTTGATTTTTGTCCATCTACATAGTCAGGAAATGACGGCGCATCGCAACACATGAATCGAAATGTAAGGAGTAACAATGAATGAGCTAAGGAAGTTGGCAATAGTCGTGCTGGCCGGAATTGCTTCTAGCCTGCAGATCGCCAATGCGGCTCCACCTATTGCCAACGGCGACTCCCGAACGGTCACAATGAACGGGACTATTACCATTAACGTCCTCGCCAATGACTTTGACGACGACAATGACGCCCTAAGTGTCACTAACGTGAGTAGTCCGGCAAACGGAAGCGTTTCCCTCAATTCGGACAGCAGCATTCGCTACACGCCAGATCGAGACTTCGCGGGCTCTGATAGCTTCACGTACACGGTCTCGGATACCAATGGTGAAGTCTCCTCCGCAACAGTCACCCTCTCCGTCGTGGACGTTGAATTACAAGCACTGGGACATGGCGACAATGCCAGATCCATTGGCGCGGCGATTGACGATTTGTGCCCACGCCTGCGGCAGCTCGGCACTGCTGACCTGGGAACCGGCGGCGCCCAACTGCTGGCGCGCTGCGAGGCACTTCTTGAGCAAGCTCGAACCGATCCAGGGTCCGCTGACGAGGCATTACGTCAGATCGCCCCCGAGGAAGTCTCGGCACAGATTCGGCAGGCGTCGGAGATTTTCAGGTCCCAGATCCAGGCCGTCGCCCAACGCCAGCTTTATCTGGCAAGCGGACATTCGTCCTCTACCTTCAATGGCTACGCGTTCACGTCCGACCGGCAGCGCGGCGGCGCGGCGGGCGACACCGATTCAGCCTATTCGCCGCTAAGCTTCTTTGCGTCCGCACTTGCCGGGAACAGCGACAGAGATCGTACAGAGCTCGAAGCAGGCTATGATTCCTCCGCCCAGGGCCTCACCTTGGGAGCCGATTATCGGTTTAACAATGATCTCTTTATCGGTGCGGCCTGGGGTTGGACCCAAAACGATCTGGAATTTCAAGATCGGGGCGGTGAAGTTGATGCCACGACTTATTCCCTGCTTGCCTACGCTGTCATGCATCGCGGCTCCTGGAGTTTTGACGCTCAACTGGGTTATGGCACGGTCGAATACGACACTAAGCGGCGGATTGCCTACACCAACTTGTCGGAAACCCTGAACGCGGTAGCGAAAGGCTCGACCAGCGGCTCACAATGGACAGCCAGTGCCCAGGCGCAGTACGACTTCAATGTTGATGCCTATTCGCTGCGCCCCTTTATCCGCGCCGATTATTTATCGACCCAGATTGATGCCTTCGGTGAAAACAACGCCGGCGGCTGGGAAGTGGAGATCAGCGAGCAGGAAATCCAGCAAGTCGTCATGGCTGCCGGCGTCGACGCCAGTTTTGCCATCAGCCAGTCCTGGGGCGTACTGCTTCCCCAAGCGCATCTATCGGCGCGCAGCGATGTGAAAACCTCCAGAGACGACGTTTATGGTCGTTTCTCATTCGACCCGGACCCTAGTAATCGCTTTGAGTTGCGCGCCGACATGAAAGAATCGCTCTACTTCCTGGCAAACCTCGGAGTGGTCGCTGTTCTGCCGAAGGGATTCTCAACCTATGCCCATTACCAACATCTGCTTGGTTATTCGGATACAGAATCCGGACAGTTCAGCCTTGGGCTGCGGTTCGAGTTTTAGGAATTTAAGGGATTAAGAAAAGGCTACCTCCATGTTAATGAAAAGCTTTATTGAACCTATCATCAGTCGTGCACTGATCTTCTCGATCCTGCTGATGGGGCTCTCGGCCTGTAAGGAAAGCGCGAGCCATACCAAGGCAGCGAGTCAGGACCCTCAAGTCACCCCCACCCCATCCCCTGAACCGTCAGATGAGGAAGGCGCACCCGAAGTGGATGCAGGTACGGATCAACTGGCCGACCCCAATGTGTTAACAACGCTAGCAGGTGTGGCCGACGCGGCGGAAGGCGCGGTCATCGAGCGAATCCTTTGGGCGCAGGTTGAAGGTCCCACCGTCGCATTACAGAATGCGGATCAATTGGATGCCAGCTTCATTGCTCCAGATACTGCAGCACCGATTCACTTGACCTTTCGCCTCTCGGTCCATGACAACCAGGGGCGTGCCAATTCCGATACGGTTCGGGTTACCGTGAGTCCGATCAGCGGCGCCCTCCGTGTGCATGGCGGCAGGGTCGAAGAAGAAGGTTCCTTCGCCTTTATCATCCAATTGAGCCAGCCCGCCCGCCAAGCGATCAGCATCAATTATGAAACGCAGAATGGCTCCGCCGTCGCCGGTGAGGACTATCAGCACACAAGAGGCACCGTCACGATTGCAGCGGGCGCACGTTCAACCAGTGTCACCGTTCCTATCTTGGCGGACGAAGTGGTTGAAGGAGACGAGACTCTCACCTTCAGCGTCAGTGCCCGGATCAACGGTGGCGAAATATCCGACCAGGCGACACTGACCATCATCGATAACGATACTGGCAATCCGGGCACCAGTTCAGCGTCTGCCTACCTCGATGCGTACGTGTCTGGCCAAGGATTTTTGACCCATATCGTGTCTCAGTCCAATGCCGCTGGTGTCGCAATGTTGGACCCAATCATAGACCGTTATCGGTCGAACTCTTATTGGTGTCCCAATGGCGGTAGTTACACCTCTAGCCTGCCGGTTGAGCAACTGCCAACGGTGGGCGAGACTGTCACGGAAACGATGACTAACTGCCGTTTTGTTGAGGAAAGCCAGGGCTATGAGTCGATACAAAATGGCACGGGCATCTTTGAGCTGACGGCCGTGTCCGGTGATTACTATGAACCCTGGCCGGTCAATACGTCCTTCAGCTATCGGTTTGAAACCCAGGGAGAGCTGAATTTCACCTTTGCGGGTGAGGGCGGTAACTATCAGATGGCCTCAAAGGGCGTCTTTCACTACGAGAACTACAACTTTGACGAAGACTTGGGCGTCGTCACCCTCGCGCTGGATTCTTATATGTATACGGCAACGACCCCGGGAGGCGGAGATGGTTTTCAACTGGAAGTACTCGATGCCAATATGACACAAGAGTTGCTTCCCGAGGACGCATTCATCGAACGAGCGGGGGGAACCTACGTACTCCGGATTCCAGGCGGCACATTAAAAGGCCAACAACTGGATGTCACCATTCTGGACGACACTCACTACGACTACAGCCAGTTCGACGAGTCCGACAGCAGTTCCTGGCGGTGGCCGACCAGCGGCCGGGAGCGCTATTCAATTAGTGATGCAGTGGTGATCGCAAGCTACGCCGTTGGCTTGATCAGCCTTGAATTCGATCTGAATGGCAATGGCTGTGCGGACCATGAAGCAGAGCTTACCCACGGGCAAATGGATCAGTATCTAATGAACGGCAATCAGTGGCCGGAGGGAACCGTTCGTTCGGTTCCGGAGAGTCCATGCCAAACCATTGCAGTGCATCAGGACCGTTGATTGCCGTAGTTCAGTAGGAGGAACATCCCCCACATTTGTGTCGGGATGTTCCTCGTCCTCATCGATCTCCAGTGCCTATCTCTCGAAAACCAGACCATGTTTCTGGAGATAGGCGCCCATGAGTTTAAGCTGTAGCCAATCGCCGAGAGGATTGATCCAGATAGTCCGGTGGGGTTGGCAACTGCGAAGAGAATGCGTTACCGCTGGGCTGATGTCCCGACGCGATCGAAATGGCGGCGATATTGGAACGGGCTACGTTCTCGAATAACGTGGCATCCAGATCACTCGGATACTCCTTTCGTTCTATGTCGTTCAGTATGGTTTTAACCTTCTCAAAGGTGGTATCGCACTTTTGCGATACGCCGATAACACTTTGGCTGTACTGGTATATTGCCACGGCAACGATATACACGCCTGCCGCAGCCCCAAACGGACCACCGGCTGCTGCATATAGCTTGGCGTTCGTGGCTTCATTCACAACAGACATGCTTTGAATCACCATGGCAATGATTGCCGCCAAGCATTCGATATCCTTGCTGTCGAAAAAGTAAATTCTGCCATTGATCATCATGATGCGGTCTTTCGCCAGCATGTCGCAGATCGCCAGAGTCAGGCTGCCAACGCTGTCGCTGGTGTTCTTTTCTTTCAGCAGCACTGCGACCGCGATGTTGAGTCCACCTTCAAACAACAGTAATGCCGTCTGTTTTTTGGACTCATCGAGTGAGGTCTGGTCCAGCAGCGACTTGTAGTAGTCCAGAATAGCCGTCTTTACTTGGTCGGCAGTGCGGCCGGCGGCACTTTTACGCAGGGTTACCAAGGCTCGTAGTTTGGTTGTTTTTGACATGTTCGAAGTCCTTTTCGTGTGAAAATTTGCGAAGTGACGTTCTGAGGGCCACAACTTTCATACTATGAACTCAAGAAGAACGCCTAGCCAAACGGGTGTTCATGAATGTCTTGCTGAAGTAGGGCCCCTTTCTCATCACGTAAAGTTGGTGGTGGCAAGAATGCTGTTTAAAACTGCAAGTCTTCAATTGTTGATTTCAATCCTTCCAAGTATGAAATCGTTGCAGGATCAAAAGGGTTTCCTTGAAGCCACGCACGATTTAGCAAGTTGTTATTATCGAGGTCAATCGACGTCAGCTGGTTGTTATAAAGGTCTAGGTCTGTCAGCGCGGTATTGGCCGTCAGGTCAATCGACGTCAGCTGGTTGTTGTCAAGGTATAGAAGCAATAGATTGGGACTGGCCGACAAGTCAATTAATTTTAATTGGTTATTATTAAGGTATAGGTGCTCCAGCTGGCTATTAGTCGGCAGGGCAATGGATTCCAATTGATTGTCGGTAAGGAGAAGGCCTCGTAATGATGTATGGGCCGACAAGTCAATTAACTTCAATTGGTTATTTTCAAGGTATAGGCTCGCCAGCTGCCCATTCGTCGGCAGGGCAATGGATTCCAGTTGATTGCGTGAAAGGACAACACTACTCAATGACGTGTTCTCTGACAGGTTAATCGACGTCAATTTATTATCACTAAGGTCTATGCTTGTCAGCGAGTCACTTGCGGGAAGGTCAATATCCACCAATTCGTTGACATAAAGATAAAGAGTTGTTAGCGCGGTATTGGCAGTCAAGTCAATCGAAACCAGTTGATTGCCGGCAAGCCACATTTCGGTTAGCGCGGTATTAGCCGATAGATCAATTGATGTTAATTCATTGTTACTAAGAATAATGTATTCCAGCGCAGTATTGGCCGACAGGTCAATCGACGTCAGCTGGTTGTCACTAAGGCCTAGGTCCGTCAGCGCGGTATTGGTCGTCAGGTCAATCGACGTCAGC
>JAEZAA010000108.1 GCA_023430625.1 Pseudomonadota bacterium | reverse complement strand
GCGCGAGCGGGTGGGACTTCTGGTTCTCAAAATCGATGACTTCAAGCGCATCAACAGCGGTCTTGGCCGGCAGGCCGGCGATTTCCTGATGCGCCTGGTGAGTTCCCGGCTGGAAGGCGTGCTGCGTCGCTGTGACAGCCTGGTCCGGATGGGGGGCGACGAATTCGCGGTGATTCTGGAGGAGCTGGATCAGGACGAGGGCCTGGTCCAGGTCGCCCAGAAGATTCAGAAAGCCTTTACCCGACCGTTCAGCCTGAACCAGCAGCAACTGATGTTGACACTGAGCATGGGGCTTGCCGCCTATCCCGAGGCCGGTACCAGTTCGGAGATCCTGCTGCGTAACGCCAGCCAGGCAATGCTGGCCGCCAAGGCGGAACAGGGCACCAGCTACCGCTTGTATAACCAGCAAATGAATGAGCGGGTCAGCCAGGAATTGCAGTTGGAGGCGGAGTTTCGCCAGGCGCTGCGCAGTGATCAGCTGGTCCTGTTTTATCAGCCGAAAGTGGACCTGGGCAGCGGGCGCGTCATCGGCATGGAAGCGCTGGTGCGCTGGCAGCATCCCCGTCTTGGATTGGTCGGGCCGGACCAGTTCATCGGCCTGGCGGAACGCACCGGCCTGATCGTGCCCATGGGCTACTGGGTCATCCAGCGCGCCTGCGCCGATCTCAAGGTGCTGGCGACGCAGGGGCACGAGGATCTGATCTGCTCGGTGAACCTGTCGTTCCGCCAGTTCTTCGACAAGAAACTGACCGAAACCCTGTTCCGGATTATCTACAACGCGGACGTGGATACGGGCTGTCTGGAATTCGAACTGACCGAATCCTCCATGATGTTCGACCACGACTACACCCGGCGCTGCCTGCGGGAGCTGCGGCAAATGGGCATCAGCTTCGCCCTGGATGACTTCGGCACCGGTTACTCCTCGTTCTCCCACCTGCAGCAGTTGCCCATCTCGACCCTGAAGATCGACAAGTCCTTCGTGGACGGCGTCACCCGCAACCCGGACGACGCGGTGCTGGTGCGCAGCATCATCGGCCTGGCGCAAAGCCTCAAGATGACGGTGGTGGCCGAAGGCGTGGAAACCGCCGAGCAATGGGCGTTTCTCCGGGACCAGCAGTGTGATCAGGTGCAGGGTAATTTCTTCAGCGCCGCGCTGTCGTTCGAAGCATTCTGCGAGCTGCTGCGCTCGTCCCGGGTGCAGGACCTGGAGCTGTCGTACGGCTCATAAAGACCGCCCGCCGCCCCAGCGCGGCGGGTTCTGGCATGCGTGGCTCACTGCCAAGGCATTCGCTATAATCCCCGTCACTCCATCCGAAACGCGTTATCTCTGGCGTTACCTGTCCGTCGTATCCAACTGATCACAGCACCAAAAGGTTCCTCGCTTTATGACCTCCATTTTCCAGCGCATCGCCGATGAACTCGGCATTCGAACCAACCAGGTCCAGGCAGCCGTTCAGTTGCTGGACGAAGGCGCCACGGTGCCGTTCATTTCCCGTTACCGGAAAGAAGTCACCGATGGCCTGGACGATACCCAACTGCGGACCCTGGAAGATCGTCTGGGTTACCTGCGCGAACTGGAAGACCGGCGCGCCACCATTCTCAACAGCATTCGCGAACAGGACAAACTGACGCCAGAGCTCGAAAGCCAGATTCTGGCGGCCGACACCAAGAACCGGCTGGAAGATCTCTACCTGCCCTACAAGCCCAAGCGCCGCACCAAGGCCCAGATTGCCCGGGAAGCAGGCCTGGAACCCTTGGCCCTGCGTCTGCTGGAAGACCCGACGCTCGACCCGGACCAGACCGCCGCCGAGTTCGTGAAGCCGGATCTGGGGGTGGAAGATGCCAAGGCGGCGCTCGAGGGCGCCAAGCATATCCTGATGGAAAAATTCAGCGAGGATGCCGAGCTGCTGGGCCGCCTGCGGGCCCATCTGCAGCAGCAGGGCATTCTCAAGGTCACCATGGTGGAGGGCAAGGAGCAGGAAGGCGCCAAGTTCCGCGACTATTTCGATCATAAGGAGCCGCTCAAGAGCGTGCCCTCGCACCGGGCACTGGCCATTTTCCGGGGCCGCAACGAAGGCGTGCTGAGCTACAGCATCGTCCTCCCCGACGAGCCGGAAGACCGCCTGACACCGCACCCCTGCGAATCCATGATCGCCGGCCATTGGGGCATCCGTAACCAGAACCGCCCGGCCGATCGCTGGCTGGCGGAAGTGGTGCGCTGGACCTGGCGGGTCAAACTGCTGACGCAGCTGGAAACCGACCTGATGACCCAGGTGCGGGAGCAGGCAGAAGAGGAAGCCATCAAGGTGTTCGCCAGCAACCTCAAGGATCTGCTGCTGGCCGCACCGGCCGGGCCCAAGGCCACCATGGGTCTGGACCCGGGCCTGCGCACCGGGGTGAAGGTCGCCGTGGTGGATGCCACCGGCAAGCTGGTGGATCATGCCACCATTTACCCCCATGTGCCCCATAACCAATGGCAGCAGTCGCTGGCCGTGCTGGCGGCACTGTGCAAGAAGCACCAGGTCCAGGTCATCAGTATCGGCAACGGCACCGGCTCGCGGGAAACCGATAAGCTGGCGGGCGACCTGATGAAGGCGTTCCCTGAACTCAAGCTCACCAAGATCGTGGTGAGCGAGGCGGGTGCCTCGGTTTATTCGGCGTCTGAGTTCGCGGCGAAGGAATTCCCTAACCTGGATGTGACCATCCGTGGTGCGGTTTCCATTGCCCGCCGGCTGCAGGACCCGCTGGCGGAACTGGTGAAGATCGAACCCAAATCCATCGGCGTCGGCCAGTACCAGCACGACGTCAGCCAAACCCGCCTGGCCCGCAGCCTGGACGCAGTGGTGGAGGACTGCGTGAACGCGGTGGGTGTGGACGTGAATACCGCTTCCATCCCGCTGCTGACCCGTGTATCCGGCCTCAACCAGACCATTGCCAGCAACATCGTCGAATTCCGCGACCAGCATGGCGCCTTCCGCAGCCGCAGCCAGCTCAAGAAGGTGCCGCGCCTGGGCGACAAGACCTTCGAACAGGCCGCCGGCTTTTTGCGGGTCATGAACGGCGACAATCCGCTGGATGCCTCCGCCGTGCACCCGGAAGCCTATGCTGTGGTGGAGCGCATCGGCGCCAAGAGCGGCCGCGAAATCCGCACCCTGATCGGCGACAGCCTGTTCCTGCGCGGCCTCAAGGTCGAGGAATTCGTGGATGAGCGCTTTGGTGCTCCCACCGTGCGCGACATCCTCAAGGAGCTGGACAAGCCCGGCCGCGACCCCCGCCCCGAGTTCAAGTTCGCCACCTTTCAGGAAGGCGTGGAAGACCTCAAGGACCTCAAGCCCGGCATGGTGCTGGAAGGGGCGGTCACCAACGTCACCAACTTCGGCGCCTTCGTCGATATTGGCGTGCATCAGGATGGACTGGTGCATATCTCGGCGCTTTCCCATACTTTCATCAAGGATCCGCGCGAGGTGGTGAAGGCCGGCGACATCGTCAAGGTCAAGGTGATGGAGGTGGATCTGCCACGCAAGCGCATCGCGCTGTCCATGCGCCTGGATGACACGCCCGGGGAGCAGACGAGCGGCGGCGGGGCAGGGCGCGCACCCGCCCGTGGCACAGGCCAGCCGGCACGCGGACGGCGCGAGGAGCCGGCGCCAACCGGCACCTTTGCCCAGTTGTTCGCCCAGGCTGCCCAGAAAAAGCAGGGCAAGAAAGGCTAGCGGCCCAGCCGGCCCAGGACCTGCTGTCCGGGCCGGCCCTTGAAACCGGCCCGGGCGTCCCTATATCCAGCAAACTTTGCGACTAATAAGGCCCTGTTATGTCCGACCTGCTGTTCGACCGCCTTGCCGAACTCTCGCCGTCTGCAATCAATGCACTGACCGGTATCCTCCGGGGCATTGAAAAGGAAGGGCTGCGCGTCGACCGCCAGGGCTTCATCGCACAGACGCCGCATCCGGCCTGTCTGGGGCATGCCCTGACCCATCCGCAGATCACCACGGATTATTCCGAGTCCCTGCTGGAACTGATCACGCCGGCCTACAACAACGTGAACCAGCTGCTGGCGCGGCTGGATCTGATTCACCGTTACGCCCAGGGTTGTCTGGGCGACGAGGTGCTCTGGGCCGGCAGCATGCCCTGCCGGCTGCAGGGTGATGCCAGCGTGCCCATCGCCGAGTACGGCGAGTCCAACATCGGTCGGCTCAAGCACATTTACCGCCGCGGTCTGGAACATCGTTATGGTCGGGTCATGCAGTCCATTGCCGGGCTGCATTACAACTTTTCGCTGCCGGATGCGTTCTGGCTGGAATATCAGACTCAACTGGGTGACGATCAGTCGCTGCAGGATTTCAAGTCGGCACAATACTTCGCGCTGATTCGCAACTTCCGCCGCAATGCCTGGTTGCTGATGTACCTGTTCGGCGCCTCGCCGGCGGCGGATCGCTCGTTTCTGGAGGGGCGCAACCACCGCTTGCGGCCGTTCGACGCCGATACCCTGTATTTGCCCCATGCCACATCACTGCGCATGAGCGATCTGGGGTATCAGAGCAATGCCCAGGCTAGTCTCAAGATCTGCTTTAACTATCTCAACACCTACACCGAAACCCTCTACCAGGCGATCCACACGCCTTATCAGCCCTATGCCGACATTGGCGTCAAAGGCCCCGATGGCGAATACCGGCAGCTCAACGCCAACATCTTGCAGATCGAGAACGAGTACTACAGCACCATGCGCCCCAAGCGCACGACCCTGCGCGGCGAAAAGCCGGTGCAGGCGTTGCGGGCACGGGGCGTGGAATACGTGGAGGTGCGCTGCATGGATCTCGACCCCTTCCTGCCCCTGGGGGTCGATGGGCACGGCGCCCGCTTCCTGGATGCCTTCCTGCTCTACTGCCTGCTGGATGCCAGCCCCTACATTGGCGACAGCGAATGCCAGCGGCTCGACGACAACTTCAGCAAGTCCGTGATGCGTGGCCGCGAGCAGGGTCTGCTGATGGAGTGGCGGGGTGAGCTGTTGCCGGTGGCCCAGGCGGCCAGCCGTTTGCTGGAGCGCATCGGCAGTGTCAGCGAACTGCTGGCGGATCTGTACGGCGACGACGGCTATCGGGCCGCCCTGCGCCAGCAACAGGACAAGGTGCGCCAGCCCGAACTGACGCCCTCGGCCCGTATCCTGGACGTGCTGGAGCAGGAAGGCATCAGCTATCTGGAGCTGGTACAGGAGCTCTCGCGCAAACATCAGGTCCTGCTGCGCGCCAATCCCATTAACAACGAGCAGCGTGCGGAATTCGACCAGCTGCGGGAGCAGTCGCTGGCCGAGGAAGCCGCGATTCGAGCCGCGGACCAACTCTCCTTTGAGCAATTCTTGCAGCAGTACATCGCGTAAGCGTTACCCTATCCACAGTTCCGTAAGTTGATCATTGTGTCACCAATTTGTGCGTGATACCGTCATCCGACGTTAGCGTATGTTTACAAAACGCTACACAAAATCCTCTTTAGAACCCGTGACGAATGCTCATGTTGTTCTATCGTTACGGTTGACAGGATTCTGATGCGAGTCACGTAAGCATTCGTGAGTATTCCGCCAGCCTGCAAGATGCAGTAGGTGATAGCAGCATTGGATTGGATTGACGGATCGCCCCTATGTCGAAAGATGCAGCGTTAAACTGGGATTTGGAGTTACTGAACAAGGCGTACCGTCAGGGATACATGGCGGGGGTGATGGGCATGACGCACCTGGCCTGTCCCTATCGCGGCGAAGTGGTCACCGCGGCTTGGGAAGCGGGTTGGGACGATGGCCGCGAAAGCCTGGCGGCGCGTGGCTCGCGCTCGCTCAGCTTGAGCCGTGGCATGCAGGCCGGCGGCCACGAATCATTGGCGATGGCCGCTCAGCGCTGAATCACGAAGCTGGAAAATAGCAGGTCTTCCACCAGCGGCGCTCCTTCCTCTTGTTGCAGCACGGCTTGGACCTTGGCCAAGGCCTCCGCGCGCAATTTCTCTTTTCCTTCGTTGGTCGTCATGGTCTCCATGTCCTGGCTGCTCAGCAGCATGACCAGTTCGTTGCGCAGGTAGGGCATGTGGTATTTCACCGCCTCGGTGGCCGCCGGGGTGGAGGTGCGCACGGCAATGTCGGCCTTGACGTAACTCAAGCGCGCATTGGTGGCAGAGGCTCCGAAGTTGGCGACGAAAGGTGGCGACAGCGGAATGTACTCGACCTTGGGCCCGCTGGCGCCTTCCGCCGGCGCTGAGGCATGTGCCCAGCCGATCCAACACAACGCCAACAGGACACTGAGGATTTTCATCTGGAATTCACCTGGTGAAGTTCGTAAAGTAAGGGCGCGAGCGGCCAGCAAACCCGGCGCTCGGATCTCCCCGTGCCCTCAGACTAGTCAAGGATGCGCGCCAGCGTCAAATGCACCGGCCTGACCCCCTGATCGGCCTTGAGGATTGATGGATATAGGAACCCTGCATGCTGTCGTCTCCCCGTACCCTGAATGCGCTCGGCTTTCTCGCCTGCGCGCTGCTGCTCGCCTATGCCTACTACCTGCAATTCATCGAGGGGCTTGAGCCCTGCCCACTGTGCATGGCGCAGCGGATCGCCGTGGGCGCGTTGGGGCTCGTGCTGCTGCTTGCCACCGTGCAGAACCCGGCGGCGCTGGGCCGGCGGGTGTATGCGGTGCTGACGTTGCTGTGCGCGGCGGCCGGTGCGGCCCTGGCCGGGCGCCAGGTGTGGTTGCAAAGTCTGCCGGCGGATCAGGTGCCAGCCTGTGGGCCCGGCCTTGAGTACATGCTTGAGACCTTTCCCCTGAGCGAGGTCATCCTGACCATGATTCAGGGAACCGGCGACTGCGCCAAAGTGGACTGGACCTTCCTGGGACTCAGTATCGCCGGCTGGACCCTGGTCTGGTTCGCGGCCTTTATGGTGTTTGCCCTGTTTCAGCTACTGCGCAAGGCACGTTGAGAAGGAGTGACGACTTCTCTCGGCTAGCGCCTGCTCGCAGGGGGAAAAAAGTTCCGGGTAAGCCTTGAGTGCCTATCGGCAGTCACTTATATTGGTTAGCGATCGGCCGAGCGCAAGACGATCAATACTAATAAAAACAACCCTGGGAATGCGGTCGAAGTTTGCCGAACTCTTTACGCGTACGCCGGATTCTCTGCTCCAGGGAATATTTGCAAGTCAGTTACTGAAGGGGTTTCTATGCTGGAGAATTGTCAGAGCGCGAAAGAACGATGGGGTGGGGTCAGCGAGATCATTGACCGCTGGCTGAGGGAACGTCAGGAGTTGATCGTTCGCTACTGCCATCTGACCAGCCTCGAAGAGTTTAGCGACGTCGAGGAGGTTGTCCGCAGCTTCACCGAGTTCTGCCAGATTCTGCTCGACTACGTGTCCGCCGGACATTTCGAGGTGTATGAGCAACTGTTGTCGGAGGCCAAGGAGTTCAACGACGGCGGTGTCGATCTCGCCAACAAGCTTTATCCCGAGATCCAGAAGACCACCGAAGCGGCCCTGGATTTCAACGACCGCTTTGATAATACGCCGGAAGAGGCCGAGGAACTCCGGGAACTGATTCCCGCGTTGTCCCGCCTGGGCGAGCAGCTGGAAGAGCGTTTCGAGCTTGAGGACACGCTGATCGAGGCGCTGCATACCTCCCACGCCGACCAGATTGTCTAATTACTGATTCTCCCCGGAAGCGGGCGCCCAGGCGACCGCTTCAAGCCAAAGCGCCGGCCTTGTGCCGGCGCTTTGCGTTTAACTCGGTCAGATGTCAGCGATTACTGTTCCGTCCTGACCCTTAGTAACTATCTCACAACCGTCACGAGCGGGTTCTGGACAAGGCGGACTGAGCACCGAAGCGCAGTGTATACCGCATACATGAGCATCGGAGCACAGGTCCAACGCAGTCCAGGAGTGGCGCAATAGGTTGTGAGATGGTTACTTAGCGCACGACAATCGACTGGGCCGCCTTCAGCACATCGGTTGGTTCCGGCCGTGGCGGTATCTCGATACCCCGCTGTGCCGCCGGGCGCTCCGCGATCTGCTTGACCCAGCGCTGCAGGTGGGGCAAATCGTCGATACTCACCCCGGACCAGTTATGGGTGCGCACCCAGGCCCAGTTCGCCATATCGGCGATGCTGTAGTCGTCCACCAGGAACTCGTGATTCGCCAACTGGGTGTCGAGCACCCCGAACAGGCGCTTCACTTCCTTCTGGTAGCGGTCGATGGCCGGCTGGATCTTCTCCGGGAAGTAGCGGAAAAAGACATTGGCCTGGCCCATCATGGGACCGACGCCGCCCATCTGGAACATGATCCATTGCAATACCTGCGAGCGACGCTTGGCATCGGTCGGGTAGAACTGGCCGGTCTTCTCGCCCAGATATACCAGGATGGCGCCGGACTCAAACACCACGAAATCATCGTTATCACGATCGACAATGGTCGGGATCCGGCCATTGGGGTTGAGCCGGAGGTATTCCGGCTGCTTCTGCTCATCGCGGCCCAGATTGAGTGCGTGCACCTCGTACGGCAACTGCATTTCTTCCAGGGCGATGGAGATTTTGTGGCCATTGGGCGTGGCGGCGGTATAAAGATCGATCATGGGGAACTCCTCAAGCCTGGGCGCTGGGGCGACTGCGCATGTCGTCGTACCAGCGTTGCAAGTGGGGCTGTTGCTCCGGCTGTACGCGGATGTTGTTCACCTTGTTGAAGTCTAGAGTACAGAAGGCGCTGATATCGGCGATGCTGAACTGGTCGCCCATGATGTAGCGATGATCCGCCAGATGCTTGTTGAGGTAATCGAGAAACTTAAGGATGTAGGCGCGGTTCTCCTCGCCCCATTCCGGAAAGGTCTTGCGAAACTGGGCGAAGAAGCCGCTGGTGTGCTGGAAACACATGCCGGTGGGGAACATGAAGAAAAACTCCAGATGGCGCAGCCACATCTCGATCTCCGCCTTTTCCCGGGGCGTGCTGCCCATGAGCGGCGGTTCCGGCTGGACTTCCTCGAAGTAGCGGCAGATCGCGATGCTCTCGCTCAGGTGGGTGCCGTCGTCGAATTCCAGCACCGGGACCTTCTTCATGGGGTTTTTCTGCTTGAACTCGGCGGACATGTGCTCGCCCTTGGTCAGGTCCACTTCCACGTATTCCATGGCAATGTCCTTCTCCGCCAGGAACATGCGGACGCGGCGAGGATTGGGGGCACGTTTGGTGTCGTAGATTTTCATGGGGTTCTTGTTCTCCAAGGCGCTTGGGATTGCTGATGGGGTGACAGGCGCCCGCCCGCACCAGGAATCGGCGGGGGGGAACCAACGGATGCAGGCGACAGAGGCCCGCTTTTCGAAAATTGGGTAAAAGGTCACGGCCTTTGCCTTGTCATGACGTCGGCGGAACTTCATAACGTAAGTCCTTCTTGCCGATTTGCCAGAGGATGGTGATGGGCGGAAGGTCGGCTGTGGTACGGATTCAGCAGTTGAAGGCGAGTGCCGATAGAGACTGGGGGCTGCCATGGCTTCGGCGTGGCGAGTCCATGAGTTGCAACAACCGCGGTGCCTGTGCCAAAATTGATCAAAATTACGGCAGGGTACCTGGGCGCACCGATCGTTGGGATCGGCCCATCCGGAAACCGCAGTGCCGCTTGCCCGGGTCGGGGCGCCAAGTGAACAGGGATGTGTATCATGCAGCAGCAGACAGATTTCCACTTCGACTCACTTCGCAATCACCTTAAGGAAAAGGTTGTTCAAGAGGTGGTCCGGCTTGAGGCGCGTGTGCGCGAGCTGGATCAATCCGACCGTATCCACAAGAACATCCTGATCGACACCTACCGCAAAGTCATCGACAGCAAGCAGTCGCTGTTGAACCAGCTTTAGTGCTTCATTCTTCTCAAGTACGCCATTCTTAAGGCGCCGTCGCACGGACGCTGCCCTGTTCATTGCGTGAACAGGGCGCGGACGCTGAGCCGTCCAATGCGGTCATTCTGGAGACTGCCAAAATACAGATTGTCGCCCACCTGCTGGACCGAGGTGACCTGATAAAGTGTCTCGCCCTCCGGATCATGCAGGCTCTTGATGATTTCTCCCTCGGCATTTAACGCCAGTACCAGACCGTAGTGGACCGGCTTGGGTTGTAGTGCCGCGGGCAGGCTCATGATCAGTTTCTTGAGCCAGGGATAGGGATGGATTCGGTCCACCAGGTTGTTGCGCGGTGTGGCCAAGGCCACCCAGTACAGCGGCTCGCCGGTGACGGGATGACGGCCTCGGGAGATGCCATCGGGAATGCCGGGCAGGTTGTCGCTGAAGGCGTCCATCTGCCCCGCGCGCGGCCCTGTCAGCCAATAGCGCAGGACTCGGTAGGTCCAGCTCTCGTTGACCAGCACGTAATCCTCGTCCTCCGACACCGCCACTCCGTTGGCGAAGTAGAGATCTTTCAGCAGCGTTTCCACCTCGCCGGAGGCCGGCTCATAGCGAATCAGGCGGCCATAGGGGCGGGTTTCGAGCAGGTCTGACTTGTAATCCGGAAAGGCCCACTTGGTGCTGGCGTCGCTGAAATAGATGCTGCCGTCGGCGGCAATGTCCACGTCATCGGTAAATCCCAGCGCGACCCCATCGACCTCGGTCACAAGCTGGGTAATCTTGCCGTCCGGTTCGATGAGCAATAGCCCCTGCATGGCGTCGGCCACCACCAGGTCGCCCGCCATATCAAAGTGCAGGCCCAAGGGACGCCCGCCGGTGTCGGCGAAGGTTTCCACCTGATCGTTGTTGAGGCGGATAATCCGGCCATCTTCCAGCCCGCCATAGACCCAGCCCTCGGCATCCTGATCCACGTCTTCCGGCGCCTTGGCTTCTCCGGCACCCAAAATCTCCGCTTGTTGCAGCAGG
Source organism: Pseudomonadota bacterium (assembly GCA_023430625.1). Classification (GTDB taxonomy): domain Bacteria; phylum Pseudomonadota; class Gammaproteobacteria; order Pseudomonadales; family Oleiphilaceae; genus JAEZAA01. Next base: position 4,908 of record JAEZAA010000108.1, on the reverse strand, counting down.
TTATTCGGCGCGAGAACGCCAACCAGCTCGGGTGCGGGCGGTGGAAGGTAGGCTGCGGGCTGGTGCGGGTTGGTCAGCAACAGAAAACCAAAGAGGCCGCCAAGCAGCACCAGGGTCAGCAGGACATAACGCATGGGTATTCCTTGTTCTTGTTGTCGTGGATTGCCTTACCGGGGCGGATCCTATTGTAAGACCGGATCGTCGCCGTCCGGCAAGCCCGGCCAGGCCGGGCGTTCAGCAAAGCCTGAGACTAAACCGTCAGGTAACCCCCGTCTACGTTGATGCAGGTGCCCGTGGTGTAGCTGGAGGCATCGGAGACCAGATACAGCACCGTGCCCGCCATTTCGTCCGGCTCGGCAATGCGGTTCATGGGCACGTGCTCCAGCGCCTTGGTGCGAATGGCGTCGTTGTTGACCAGGGTGGAGGCGAACTTGGTGTCGGTCAGACCCGGCAGCAGGGCGTTGATGCGCAGGCCGAGCGGCGCGCATTCCTTGGCCAGGGCCTTGGTCATGGAGATGACGGCGGCCTTGGTGACGGAGTAGATGCCCTGGAAGTGGCCGGGCACCACGCCATTGACCGAGGCCACGTTGACGATCTTGCCGCTCTTTTGCTTGCGCATGATCTTGCCGGCCTGCACCGACATGAAGAAGTAGCCGCGGATGTTGACGTCAACCGTCTTCTGGAACGCGCTCAGGTCGGTGTCCAGGATATGGCCGAAGAAGGGATTGGCGGCGGCGTTATTGACCAGGATGTCGAGCCGGCCGTGCTTGTCCTGCACATGCTTGAATAGGGCGTCGATCTGCTCCATTTCACCGATGTGGCAGGCCACCGCCTCGGCGGAGCCACCGGCCTGGCGAATGGCTTCCGCCACCGCTTCGCAGCCGTCGATCTTGCGGCTGGAGACGATGACATGGGCGCCCTGCTGGGCCAGCAACTTGGCGATGGCCTCACCGATACCTCGGCTGGCGCCGGTGACGATGGCAACCTGGCCATCCAGGCGGAAAAGGTCTTTAGACATGGGGTCTCTCCTGTAGCATGAATTCAATGGGCCGTGCGGGGACGGTTCAGCGGTAGGTCACCAGGGCGCGGTCCGCGCCCTGCTTCAAATAGCTGTAATGGTTGAAGTACGACAGGCTGATACGCTCGTCGTTGTACATGAGCTTGGTGATCGAGCCGTTGGCGATGGCCCAGTTCATCTCGAAGGCCACCTCCGGCGTGGTTCTCAGGACCTGGTGCAGGACCGCCGTGATGGGCCCGCCGGAGGTAAAGATGGCGATGTTCTTGGAGCGCCCGCTCTCTTGGATCACCCGCTGCAGGCCCTGCCAGACCCGGTCGCGGAAACCCGGCCAGCTCTCGATGCCGTCCACCGGGTGCTGATCGGAGACCCAGCGGGCCACGACCTTCTCGAACACCTTCTGAAAGTGCTTCATGCGGTCGACCTTGTTGGCGATGAAGTCCGCCACCAGCGGATCGCTGCCAGCGAGCGCCACCACATGGGCGCGGGTGACGCCTTCGTGGTCGAATTCGTTGAAGGCCACTTCCCGCGCGCCGAGTCCGGCCGGATAAGCGGCGGTCAGGGCCAGCTCGGCGGTGCGGATCTGGCGCTCCAGCGTGCCGCTGTAGACCCGGTCGAAGTCGATGCCGACTTCCTTCAGGTATTCGCCCAGGCGCACCGCCTGGCGCTCGCCGGTCTCGGACAGCTTGTCGTAGTTCTTCTGGCCAAAGCTCGCCTGGCCGTGGCGGATCAGATAAATCGCACCCATGGTTTGATTCCGTTTTCTGTGTGGCTGATTACAGCGTCGATTTCTGAATCTTGTCCTTCAGAAAGCCATCCAGGAACTTGATCACGTGGATGAACATGGCGAAGCGCTTGTCCTGGGTTTGGCCATGGAAGTAGCGGTAATAGATCTGCTGCATGATCACCACCAGGCGGAAGATGCCGTAGACGCTGTAGAAGTCGAAGTTAGGCACGCTCAGCCCGGTGCGCTGGCAGTAATAATCCACCATCTCCTGGCGGGTCATCATGCCGGGCAGGTGGGTTGGCTGGCGGCGCATCATCTGCAGCTGGGGCGGGTCGTTCTGCTCGATCCAATAAGCCAGGCTGTTGCCCAGATCCATCAAAGGATCGCCGATGGTGGCCATTTCCCAATCGAGCACGCCAATGATCTTCATGGGGTCGTTGGGATCGAGGATGACGTTGTCGAAGCGGTAGTCGTTGTGGATGATGCAGCTTTTCACCTGGGCTGGTTTCTTGGCCTCGAGCCAGGCCATGACCTCTTCGAAGTCCGGCGCGTCCTCGGTGCGGGCATTGCGATAGCGCTCGTTCCAGCCACTGATTTGGCGCTCCACGTAATCGCCGGGACGGTAAAGCTCGGCCAGCGGCGTTTGCTCGTAATCGATCTGGTGCAGGTCGACTAAACGATCGATCACGTTCTCGCATAACTTGCGGTTCTGCTCCGGCGTCAGTTGCAGGTCCTTGGGCATCTCACTGCGCAGAATCACGCCCTGGATGCGTTCCATCACATAGAACTCGGCGCCCATGATGTCGTCGTCCTGGCAGAACGCCAGCATGCGGGGCACGTAGGGGTACACCTCCTGCAGGCCCTGCATGACGCGGAATTCCCGGCCCATGTCGTGGGCGCCCTTGGCCTTTTTGCCGAACGGCGGGCGGCGCAGCACCATCTCCCGGTTCGGGTATTTGACCAGATACGTCAGGTTGGAGGCCCCGCCCGGAAACTGGCTGATCTCGGGTGTGCCTTCCAGGCCCGCGATCTGGGCCTTCAGATAAGAGTCGACGGTGGAAACATCCAGTTCCTCGCCGCTGCGGATGGTGCCCGCCTGATCGATTGTTGCCATAACTGTGCTCCGATGTCTTGTTCTCTGATCCCGTCGTCCGGGCAGGATTCGGTATGGGTGAGGTTTAACGCGACACAGGGCACGAGGCCCTGTGTCGCGTTATGGATTGGATCGAGCGGGATTACTTGCCGCCCTTGGCCAGCCGCTCGTACTTCTTGAGTTCGAGCTTGGCGATCAGGCCCCGGTGCACCTCGTCCGGGCCATCCGCCAGGCGCAGCACACGGGCATAGCCGAACAGGGCCGCCAGCGGGAAGTCGTTGGAGAGACCGGCGCCACCGTGAATCTGCATGGCTTGGTCGATGATGGTCTGCGCCATGTTGGGCGCGACCACCTTGATCTGGGAAATCTCGCTCATGGCGCCGAACACGCCGACGGTGTCGATCTTGTAGGCGGCATGCAGGGTCAGCAGCCGGGCCTGGTCGATGGCGATCCGCGCATTGGCGATGATGTCGCGGTTGCCGCCCAGGTTGGCCAGGGGCTTGCCGAAGGCAACCCGCTGCACGGCCCGCTCGCACAGCAGGCGAAAGGCGCGCTCGGCGGCGCCAATGGCGCGCATGCAGTGGTGAATCCGACCCGGCCCCAGACGCCCCTGGGCAATCTCGAAGCCTCGTCCCGGTCCGGCAATGATGTTGGTCACCGGCACCCGCACGTTCTCAAAATGCACCTCGCCATGACCTGACGGCTCGTCATAGGTGCCGAACACCGGCAGCATCCGTTTGATGGTCACGCCGGGCGTGTCCTTGGGCACGATCACCATGGAGTGCTGCTGGTGACGGTGCGCGCTGGGATCGGTCAGGCCCATGAAGATAAAGAACTTCAGGTCCGGATGACCGGCACCGGTGGTCCACCATTTTTTGCCGTTGATGACCACTTCATCGCCCTCGACCACGGCGGTGCCCTGCATGTTGGTCGCATCGGAAGAGGCCACGTCGGGCTCGGTCATGGCGAAGGCGGAACGGATCTCGCCGGCCAGCAGTGGCTTGAGCCACTGCTCTTTCTGGGCCTCGGAGCCGTACTTGACCAGCACCTCCATGTTGCCGGTGTCGGGCGCGCTGCAGTTGAACACTTCCGAGGCCATGAAGGAATGGCCCATGGCTTCGGCCAAGGGTGCGTATTCCACGTTGGACAGGCCCACGCCATGCTCTTCGTCGGGCAGGAACAGGTTCCACAGGCCCTGGCGTTTGGCTTCGGCCTTGAGCCGTTCCATCACCGGCGGCTGGGTCCACTGTTGGCCGGGTTGCTGCAGGTGGGCATAGTATTCCGCCTCGGCAGGCAGGATCTGCTCCTTCATGAAGGTCTGGACCTTCTTCAGGTATTCCTTGGCGCGGGGTGAATGATCAAAGTGCATGGGGTGTCCTCAACGCGGCGAATGAGTGGCTTGCCCAATAACGAAATGGGCTGCCCTTCACATGGAGGGCATGCCTGAAAAACGGATAACTTGCCCGATACTAGGCAGTCTCATACCATTAGGCCAATGAATAAACGGCATGGGCGACTATTAAGAATATGCATTTATCCCGCATCGACCTGAATCTGTTCGTGGTGTTCGAGGCTATCTATAGCGAAGGCTCCATCACCCGTGCGGCGGAAGTGCTGCACCTGACTCAGCCCGCCGTAAGCCATGCCCTAGCCCGCTTGCGGGAAACCCTGAAGGACGATGTGTTCGTGCGCACCCAGCGGGGCATGGCGCCCACGCCACTGGCGCAGCAGATGATCGGCTCGGTGCGCGAAGCTCTGCAGCGTTTGCAGTTGACCGTGCAGGAGAACCGCAGTTTTGAGCCGTCCGAGCTGCAGAAGACCTTTCGCCTGGGAATGCGGGAGTTGTTCGAGGTGATGGTCCTGCCCCGCCTCTCCAAGGAGGTGGGGCGTCTGGCGCCGCAGGTGGAACTGAACTGCCTGCGGGTGGCGCGCCAGGAGATCGCCCATGACTTGGCGAGCGCCCGGCTGGATGTGGTGGCCGATGTATTGATCAGCCATGACGACAGCATCTGCCATCAGAAGCTGCGGGAGGATCATCTGGTCTGCCTGCTGCGCCCGGATCATCCGCTGGCG
>JAEZAA010000012.1 GCA_023430625.1 Pseudomonadota bacterium | reverse complement strand
TGTTCGAAGTCGCGTAACGTCTAGTTCACCCAACAAGCGCGGCATCTGCCTGCGCGTCACGCAAAACCGGGGGTAATGCCTCCGTTTTGCGTTTTCCTGATCGGCGCCCAGGTCATGCCAGCATGGACTCGCGCTCAGGCTCCGGCTCAACCTCAAGCCCCAGCCGCGCAATGAAGGCCTCCACCATGTCCGGAACCACCACCTCATAGGCCGGGCCCTGCATATCGACCAGCAGAACGGGCAAGCCGGCCTGCTCCTGCAGTAAGCGGGCACAACTCAATGATAAGTTCTTGGCCTGCAGACAGGTAAACAACGGCCACTCCAGGTGCAACTGTAGCGTGCCCTTCTCCAGCGCCGCCAATTTGTAACGCTGGTACTCCGCCGAACGGGTATCCGCCGCCAGGGCATCCGCTATGTGCGGAATGATCCGCTGGTAAATGAACGTCAGGGTCCGGTCCACCCAGAACGTCCCGTCCTCACTGTAGTGTCCGATCCGTGCGTCTGCCTTCAGCGCGTCGCAAAAGGCCACGCGGTCCATATACCCGTCGCTGGAACGAACCGGTGTCGTCGGCACCAGGAATTTTGCGCCTAGAAGTTCCTTCTCCAACATGTCTCTTTCCCCAAGTCAGTGTTCGTTACCACTGCTTAAAGAAAACACTTACTTCAACCAGAACACCAGTTCGCCCCGATTGGGCCGTCGGGCTCACGGCTCAGAGTAGCCCGCGCCGCCGGGCCTTGCTGATCGCCTCCTGCTTGTCCTTGGCCTGGAGCTTTTCATAGATTTTCTTGATATGGCTGTGCACCGTGTGCGGGCTGATGCACATGCGGGCGGCGATTTCCTTGTAGGAAAGCCCTTCCTGAATCCCCAGCAGAACCTCCTTCTCCTTCGCGCTCAGAAGCAAGTCCTGCTCGATCACATCGTCCTGAAACTCGCGCACCACCGCCCTTGCGATTTTCGGCGACATGGGTGCGCCCCCTTCGTGCAGGCTGTAGAGCGCTTCGATCAGCGCACTGGGCCGGGCACCCTTGACGATATAACCACTGGCCCCGGCTTTCAGGGCAGCGAAAACCGTATGACGATCCTCGTTGACCGTGTGCGCCATTACATCAATTTCGGGGTGCTTGGCGCGCACCTGGCGGATGAGATCGATGCCGGACATTCCCGGTAAATTGATGTCCGACAGAATCATGCGGGGTTGCAGCCGGTCGATCTCCGCCAGCGCTTCTTCCGCGGTTTCAAACACCGCCAGCACCTCGATGCCGGGCTCGCCTGCCAGTAGCAGCCGCAAGTTATCCCGCAACAGCGGATTGTCTTCGACAACGACGAGCTTAATGGGACCCGCTCCAGCCATAACAGAATGCTCCAAAATGGACGTCCAGCCCTCTTAACGAGCCGGGCTTCTAAACCCTAAGTGCCCGACTCCGGTGAAAAATGCACCGGCAATGGGATCCGCACCCTGATTCGGGTTCCCTGTGCAGTCTCCACCTCCACCTCTCCGCCGAAATGAGCAGCACGGGCATGCAGGCTGCGCAGGCCCTGCCCGCCGCTCATGACCGGGTCACTTCCCTGGGCCGCCTGCCCCTGACGCCAGCCGACGCCGTTATCCTCGACGCAAAGCTCGAACCACTGGGGCGACACAGTAAACTCAACCCGCACCTCAGTGGCCTGGGCATGCTTGACCACGTTGGTAAGGCACTCCTTGTAGAGTCGATACAAATTCAGGGCCAACACGCTATCCGGTGGCGGCGCCGGCTCGGCAAGGTCCGAAACCAGTGAAAACTCGATGCCATGCGCCAACAGCAGTTGCTGGCCTGTGAAACGCAAGTTGGCGCAAAGCGAGCGCCAGTCCACGTCGTCGTCATCCAGGGTATGCATGACGTTGCGCACCTCCGCGAGCGCTTCCCGCGCCAGGCCGGCCATGGTGTCCAACTGATCGCGAACCTTTGGCAGGGCTTCTTCCCGCTTGGTCACTTCGGCGATCAGGGCGATGTTGGTGGTGAGCCCGCCCACGCCATCATGCAGATCCTGCAGCAACATCCGCTTTTCACGCTCCCGCGCCGCTGCCATGCGCAGTTGTTCGTCTTCCGCTTGGCGCAACACCGCTGCCTGCTGGGTCAGCGCCCGCATGGCGTCGGCTAGGCGTACATCGGCGGAGGTAAAGAGACGCCGGCCTTCGTGGCCATGGCTCAATTCGATGCATTCCGCCCCCTTGATGGACGGAATGCGCAGCACGAGGCCTTCCTGATCAAGCTCTGCTTGCGCCAGCGCATAAGTCTGCACCTGCAGGTTGAGGGGCCGATACACCCGCTCCAGCAGCAGGCGCCAGTTGTCCAGGAGTTCGTCCGAGGAGCGTGCGGTAAACAGGGTCTCGATCAGTTCCGGCAAGTAATGTTCAATGGTCTGGCGGGCTTCCGGGCTCAATGCCCGCCACAGCCATTGGCGCAGCGGGAAATAGAGCCAGCCCGCCAGCATCAGGGAAATCGCCAGCGACAGGCTCAGACTGGCATTGAGCGTGAGCAGGATCGCATCGAGCAGGATCACCAACAGACCGCTCATGCCCCACATCATGGCGGCGAACCACCACTCGCCCAGGTTAAACAGCCGGTAGCGAATCACCCCAAAGGCCAGCCCCACATACATCAGCAGGATGAGCGCGTAGACGCTGGAGGTGGAGATGAGCACTTCCGACGACAGGGCCACCGGCATCAGATTCGCGCCAATGGCAATGGTCATGGTGATGCCGATGACCATCATGAACCAGAGCAGTGCCGCCCGGTCAGCCGGCGCATCCCGGCTGAGGCGCCACTGCAGCGCACTGAATACCGGAAAACAGACCAGCAGCGAGAGCATCACCGGCAGTTGAAACACCATGACCGGCGATGGAGCAATTTCGAGAACACCCACGAAAAATGCCGCCAAGCCAATGCTGTAGAGGATCTTGGGTACCGGTAGTCGGTTAATGGGTCTTGGGTAACACCAGACCAACGCGGCAATGGCCAGCACGCCGATGGCAACGCCCAGCAGATTGGCCTGGGTCAGCACCAGAAACCAGGTTGGCTCCAGGGTAATGTCCCGATGGTTGATCACCGTCGCGCCGGAGGCGGCGAAGAACATGGCAAAGCCATGCAGGGCAAAATGACGGGTGGCCCGCTCCTGCGGGCGGAATACCCAGGTACCGGCTCCCACCAAGGCGCCCAGCAAGCCACAGGTCATACCGATCCAGAAGCCGATCGGCACCGACGCCAGCGGACGATTGCCCACGGCGAGCTGAACCAGTTTGCCGTCTGCCAGCTCCAGCTGGATGCTGCCGGTCTGGGTCGTCTGGTAGAGAGCCCGGTGCCGGGCAAAGAAACTCTGAAAGCGCGCCTGGGTACTGAGCGCGTAACCGCCCTCCGGGCTGATGGTGGCGCCGTCTAACGGCAGCTTGGTGCCGTCGGCGCCCACGACCTGCAGAATCACCTGGCCCGGCTCGATCAGCCCTGCCGCGGGCCCTCTGGCATCGACTGCCGTCACCAGGACGCCGGGCGTCTCTGCTTGTCCTTTCAGGCTCAAGCCAAGCCAGGGGGATGACAGGTAAATCCAGGTCAGAAAGACAAAGCCAATAACGGGAAGAAGCGCTGCAAGCAACAGGCGTTGCGCCGGTGCGAATGCGGTTCGCTCTGGACGATCAAGAACAGCAGCCACGATACAGCCTCTCCAGCAGCAGCGACAGCATTGAAGATCATGTCAATGGGCCCTCGCCGCGCACCATTCCTGGCACCCGTGAAAGCTGTCAGCAAGCATAACTGAAGGTTTTGCGGCGCACGAGAGGTGAGTGATTAAAAACTCCCCAAAAATACCCCCACCTGGGGGTATGACCGGGGATAGGCCCTGAACGACCCGATTCCTATGATGGCGGCTTGCGGTGGAGCCAAAGACTTTCGGCCTGATCCACACCCCGCTTTTCGTAACCTAAAGAGACCATCCTATGATTCAGGGCATCAGCAGTCTTGGGCGCACGGCCGCTCTCATCCTGGCCGCTGCGTTCACGGTGAGCTGTGGCGACTCCAAATCGCCGCAGGCATCGGCACCGGTGTTTATCAGCATGCCGGTGCAGGACCGCGTCCTGAAGGTTGATCCGCAAAGTGGTGTGATCCTGAGCCAGACCGAGGTAGGCCGCCTGCCCCACCACATGGTGGTCGATCACAACAGCCGCCGGCTTTATGTGGTGCTCTCGGGCTCCCAGGCGGTGGCGGAAATCGACACGGATACAGGCTCGCTGCTACGGACCATGCTGACCGAGCCGGTTCCCGAGACCCGGCCCGATGGCAGCCGGATCGACGCGCACTTTGACCAAAACGCCTTTGCCCTGAGCAACTGTGGCACCTGCCATCGCGGTGGCGCCGACGGCGTCAAACCCACCATCGTGGGTTCCCGTCCCTTTGGCATCAGCCTGGCCGAGGACGGCGCCAGTCTGTTCGTAACCAACACCCGCAGTGGCTCCATCAGCCAGATCGAGTTGGCCAGCGGCCAGATTATCCAGCGCTTGAACATCGCGGCCAGTCAAAGCGCGGTGGAACCCACCGCCCTGGCGCGGCTGGGCGATCAGCTTTTTACCAGCGTCCTGGCGCCGCAACCTTCACCGGACGCCGCCGTGCTCAAGGTGCTGGATTCCAAGACCGGCCAGGCTTCGAGCGAAGTCGCCACTGGCCCCAGCGCCAACTTTGTCCTGGCCGATACTCAGCGCCAGCAGTTGTACGTCGCCAACTTCGAGACCAATACCATCAGCGTCTTTGGTTTGACGGGTGAGAAGCGCTCCATCTATACCGTGGGCCCCGGCCCGCAGGGCATGCAACTGACGCCGGATGGCAGCCAGCTGGTGGTCGCCAATTACTACGGCAACTCCATGTCCCTGGTCAGCCTCGACACGGGCGAGGTCACCACCTTTCCCCTGCAACTGGCGGAGCAGAAATTCGCCAATCCCAGCCATCTGGTGATCACCAATGACGGAGCCACCGCTCTGGTGGCGGCCAGCGGCACCAAAGGTCACCTACTGCAGATCAATCTGGCACGGCAACTCATTGAAAACGCCCTGCCAATCGGCCCCCTGCCGTTCGATATCACTGCGGCGCCAACGGCGACGCAGTAACCAAGAGCAACCTCAATAAATGGATCCAACAAGGAGAGAACTGGTGAGTAAACTCAAATATACCCTGCTTGCGCTGAGCGTCAGCGCAGGCCTGATCGGCTGTGGTGGTGGCGGAGGCGGTGGATCTGACCGCGATAACGCCGGTGGTGGCGGCGGCCAACAAACCGAGGAGCGCAACGTGGTCAATGGTTTGGTCATGGATTCGGCGACTGGCCTGCGGCTGGCCGGGGTGACGGTCAGCGGTGGCGGTCAACAGGCGGAAACCAATGCCTCGGGCGAATATTCTTTGGCCCTGCCGCCAAGCGATCAGCCCGTGACTCTGAGCTTTTCCAGAGCCGATTACGCGCCGGGTTTCGACAATGTGAAGGTCAATGAAGACTCGGACGCCCTGCTGGTGGCCCTGAAGAAACAGGGCGAACTGCAGGATTACAACATCGGCACCACCAAAACCATTTTCGAGACCACCGAAGCTGGTCCCTATGCGGTGATTTTCCAGCCCAACACCCTGAACAGCGATGACACCGATCTACGTGTCTCGGTCACGCCACTGGACCCCACCATTGAAGGCGACGTACTGCCCGGGGAACTGGGCAAGGCGGATGTCATGTTGACGCCGCTGACCTTCGCAGAATTCACGATCCTGGATTCCAACGGCAATCATGTGAACCTGCGTCCGGGTTCCGAAGCCGTGGTGGAGCTGCCGATTCCGCCAACCCTGCGCGACCGCCCCGAGTACGCGCTGGGCCAGACCATCCACTGCTACTCATTTAACCCGGAAACCGGGCAATGGGAGGATTTCGTGGTGGGTGTTATCAGCCTGTCCAGCGTCGATGGCGTAACGCCAGTCGTGAAAGCAACCGTGAAGCACTTCTCCTGGTATGGCGCCGCGCCTGAATCGGAAGAGTGTGAATGGGTTGTCGGCACCGTCGTCGATATCGACGGCAATCCCATGCCGGGCGCGCGCGTTGAGGCATTTCCCGGCACGGTCACCAAGACCGACAGCAATGGATTCTTCCAGGTGGTCACATCCAAGGGCTCAAGCCCGGACATCGTCGCCACCCGCACCTACATCGATACCAATGGCAGCGTCAGCGGCATGCCCGGCGCCAAGGTGATCGACTTCGGTAAGGTAAAAGTGGACGACCTGCTGTATCCCCTCGTCTCCTGCAGCGATGTGCTGAACACCGGCGCCGCCCGCACCACGCCGCCACCGGGCCCCAATGACGATTATCCGCAAGTCCAAGTGACCATGGGTGCAATCGGTACCGCTAACTATGAGGCAAACGCGAGCCTCTCTGATACCGGCGTTAGTTTGCTTATAGATATGCTACTGCCTACTGGTGAAACGGCTGAGGAAGCTGTGTCCGGGGCCAAGGTCACGCTCACAACCAGCCAGGGCAACAGCATTCCGGTTGATGAATTGGTTTACGATATTGGCAATGGCACCCAGGGTACGGGTTATTACACCGCCACCTTCCCGGTGATCGCCGGTGAGCGCTACACGCTCAACATCGACATCGACAACAACGGCACCATCGACGGTTCCGGCTCCGCCTATGCCATCGGTGACCTTGCCTGGAGCAACCCGACCGAGAACTCTACGGTATCCTCAGCCAATTTTACCGCCAGCTGGACAGACACCGGCGCCGGAATCAGCGGCTACGCGCCGATCTACTATGCGTACATTACGCCGAAGGACTACGTGGACGATACTGCCAGCTATAAGTTCGGCTACTATCTTGGCAGAGACCCGCAGTTCGCGGTCACGGCCTATGGCGAAGAGGACGTCCGGTTACCCGCCGGCACCTACAGCGCGCTGGTATATGCCTTCAGTGGCGCCGCAGATCTGGGCCTGAACAATCTCGGTATGACCAACAACATCACCGGCTCCACCGTCAACGGCATCTTCTGGTCGATGAAAACCCATTCCGTCGACAGCTTTACCATCACGCCCTAACCAGGCCGCCGCACACCCTACCCAGGGTGTGCGGCCTCTCTTTTTGCCTCAGAGAATTACCCGCCAGTGACCGGATATCAGTCCGGAATTTCTATCTCAACCAGCTTACCCAGCAGAATAAGCGACTGCTGCCAGCCCAGATAACAGGCTTCCGGCGGAATCGCATCGGGCAGCCCTTCCTGCACGATAGTGACCTCCGTGCCACAGGACACCTGCTTCAGCGTCACCGTTTGCTGGATCGTGCCGGGCATGTCCGGGTCGTCAAACTCATCCGTGCACCGGATCAACTCATTGGGCACCAGCTCCAGATACTTGCCGCCAAAGGTATGGCTCTTGCCCGTGGTGAAGTTGGTAAAGGACATCTTGTAGGTACCGCCAACGCGCGCCTCCATATGGTGGACCTTGGCGGTAAAACCATTGGGCGGGTTCCATTTGACCAGGGCATCCGGGTCGAGAAAGGCCCGGTAAACCCGATCAGGCGTGGCTTGGAAAACGCGATGGAGGCGAATGGTGTTTGGCATGCTGAAGTCTCCTTCCGATGGTTATTGATAGGTATAGTCCTTTGTAGTCGGATGAGCGCTGCCAGATTCGACAGCCCGGATTACAAAAAATCATGCCACCAGAGAATGAAGTGACCCGATATTTCGCGACACCTGCAACCAAATCGACATCCGCCTGTCACCTTATGCCCCTAGAGTGCAAATGGCTTTCAACCCAAATATCGCTTCCGCGATCAATCAAAGGATGGACCCATGCGCCTTTCACTGAAGAATTGCCTGCGGCGACTCTCCCTGCTCCCCTTGTTGGCAGCCCCGGCTCTAAGCTTGGCCGGCAACTCGGACTATTTCTGGCACCAGGAGCGCGGCCATAGCCCACTCATCGAACAGGTTAAACAGCTCGCCCTCAGTAACGTAGAACTCGGCCCGCGCCCCTTCTTTCTGGTGGAAGGCATGGACGAGAGCCACCTCAAGTCCCGGCTGCAGCAATGCGCCAAAGGGCCGTTCTACAGAACCGACTTTTCCATTGGCCACCGGGGCGCGCCCCTCCAGTTTCCCGAACACACCAAGGAGTCCTATGAAGCCGCCGCACGCATGGGCGCGGGTATCCTCGAATGCGACGTTGCCTTCACCAAGGACCGCGAACTGGTGTGCCGTCACGCCCAGTGCGATCTGCACACCACCACCAACATCCTGGAAGTCCCGGAGCTGGCCGCCAAATGCTCGGCGCCCTTCACGCCCGCCGATCCCGCCACCGGCACCCCGGCGCAAGCACGCTGCTGCACCAGCGACATCACGCTGGCCGAGTTCAAGACCCTGAAGGGCAAGATGGACGGCTTCAATCCCTTGGCCACTAGCGTTCAGGACTACATGAAAGGCACCGCCACCTGGCGCACCGACCTGTATGACAGCCGTGGCACCCTGATGAGCCATGCCGAGAGCATCGAGCTGTTCAAGCAACTGGGCGTGAAGTTCACGCCGGAACTAAAATCCCCCGAAGTGCCCATGCCCTTTGAAGGCGACGACACTCAACAGGGCTATACCCAGCAAGATTACGCCCAGCAGATGATCGACGAATACAAGGCGGCGGGCGTCTCGCCCCGGGACGTCTGGCCCCAGTCATTCGACCTGAACGATGTGCTGTACTGGATTCGCAACGAGCCCCAGTTTGGCCGGCAGGCGGTCTATCTGGACGATCTCAACAGCCCCGCCGAGGCACCGACCCTGGCCGATCTTCGCAAGCTGAAAGCACAGGGAGTGCGTATCATCGCCCCGCCCATCTTCGCCCTGCTCGAGTTGGACCAGCACGGCGAAATCGTCCCCTCGCAGTACGCTCGTCATGCCAAGGCGCTTGGCCTCGACATGATCGCCTGGTCACTGGAGCGCTCCGGCCCCCTGGCGAACGGTGGTGGCTGGTATTACCAGAGCGTGTCGGAGGCGCTGAACAACGATGGCGACATGATGAAGGTACTCGACGTGCTGGCAAAAGACGTGGGTGTACGGGGCGTCTTTACCGACTGGCCCGCAACGGTGACCTACTATGCCAATTGCATGCGGATGCAGTAAGACCGCGTCCTGATATTTCGGTTGCCCACAGCCTTCGTAAGGCTTGTGGGCAACCAATCGAGGCTTTGATTTCAAGAAGCAGGAAAACTGGCGAGGGCCTCGGGACGCGTATGACTTCGAACCCGAGCAGATCTGCCCGGCATTCCGAAAGCTGTTTGGTCTAAGGAATGTCCATCTTGAAAATGCTCAGATGGTATCCAGCGTAATCGCGTGGCACGAGCGCGGAATGGACTTCGCAGACGCCTTTCACCTGGCAAGCAGCCAGCAGTGCTCCGCACTTAAAACATTCGATGATCGTTTTGTGAAACGCTCCGCCGAGTTGTCGGATTGCGTTGTAGGAAAGCCCTAACCGTCATTGTTCGGCGGCGGTCAGCAATTCCCCCCCGAACCCGTCCCTCCCCGCTTGGTCTAACCCCTTCAGTACAGTGCCCACCCTCCAGCAGTCACAGGAGCACGCCATGGCCCACGTGGCGTGTCGCAAGGACGCCGAAGTAATCGACGAGATTCCCATGGCCTACAAGGACATAGAGGCGGTGATGACGGCCCAGCGGGAACTGGTGGAACTGGTGGAACTGGTGGAACTGGTGGAACTGGTGGAACTG